>JASJHC010000161.1:0-2955 GCA_033791245.1 Acidimicrobiia bacterium
TGACAGTCTTGGTCGACTCTCCAGGGGCGAGGATCAGCGGGAACCAAAGGTCGTTCCACACCGGCAGCATGGTGAAGACGGCAACCGCGGCTAGACCCGGTCGGATAAGCGGCATAGCCAGCCAGAAGATCCGGTATTCGCCGGCACCATCGATCCGGGCGGCATCCTTCAGCTCTCGCGGCACCTGTTTGAAGAATTGGCTGAGGATGAACACGGCGAGTGGTAGCCCCATCGCGGTGTAAACGAGAATGAGCGATAAGTGGGTGTTGACCAGGCCCAGCTTCACCATCAGCTTGAGAATGGAGACGGTGCCAAGCCGAATCGGGATCATCACCCCGACGGCTAGGTACAGACCCATCATCGTGTTCCCGGTGAAGTTGTACTCAGCGAGCGCATGGGCAGCCATGGCGCCAAACAAGACCACCGCGGCCACTGTGACAACGGTGATCGTGATGCTGTTGAGAAAGTACTTCTCGAACGCGGCACGCTCGAAAACAGTCTCATAGCCCTTGAGGCTGAAGGTTTCCGATGTTGGGAAGGCGAACGGCGAATCAAATATGGCGCGCCGTGACTTCAACGAGTTCATCACGATGAGCAGCACGGGCCCGAGGGCGACCATCGTGTAGACAAGCAGGGCAATGTGAATACCGGCGATCGAAACCCGCGGTCGCTTGCGACCCAGTTTGGTTGATGTGGCAGTTGATGTCGTCATAGTTCGTATGTGGTGACTCGACGCTGGAACCCGAAGAGGTAGACCAGAACACCAACCAGGATCACAACGAACATTGCGGTGGCCACGGTTGCTCCAACCGCGGTTGATCCGATCTGGAGTTGCTGGCCAAAGAAGCTTCGATAGAACAGCGTGCCCATGATGTCGGTCGAGAATTCAGGGCCGGCCAGCGCCCCCTGCACGCTGTAGATAAGGTCGAAGGCGTTGAGGTTGGCGATGTAGGTGATGATCGAGATGATGCCGATCATCGGAAGCATCAGCGGAAAGGTGATCTTCCAGAAGATCTTCCACCCGGTGGCACCGTCAACACGGGCGGCTTCCAGCAGGTCTTCCGGGATGCCGACAAGCGTTGCGTAGAAGAACATCATCGGGATACCGAGGTACTGCCACACCGACATCAGCGACAAAGTCGGAAGAGCGGTTGCAGCCTTGCCGAGGAGCGGGGTCTCAACGATGCCCCACAGTGGCGACAAGATGAGCTGCCAGATGAAGCCGACGATCACGACCGACAGCAGGGTTGGTGCAAAGATCAGCGTCCGGTAGACGCCGCGGCCCCGCAGGCCTGGCTGGGTTAGCAGCACTGCGATGAGCAGACCCAACGGGTTCTGCACAAAGAAGTGGAACGCAAAGAAAATGAAGTTGTTGCCGAGCGCCTTGAAGAAGGCGCTGGATAGATTGCCGCCGGGGAACAGCTCTCGAATGTTCTCCAGGCCAACGAATGCCCCTTCGTCGGAGAGCAGACTGAGCCGGAGTGAGTCAAGCAGCGGATAGACCATGAACGCGGTGTAGATGATCACGGCCGGTGCAAGAAAAACAATGACGTGCCGGGGGATCCGCCAACGTTTGGCAGATCCCCCGGTCTTCGTCTTGACCGTTTCTGTGACGGTCGTTTGTGTCATGTGGCGACTCTAGTTACGTCGTGGGCGAGTTCGCTTACGGCGTGTACCAGGTGTCGAGCCCGTCCTGGAGACGCTGTGCCGCGTCAGCAGGGGTGAGGGTTCCGTTCAGCACCGAAGCGCTGACTGCCCACATCTCGTTCTCGAGGTTCGGCTCTCCACGGGACAGGATCTGATACGAGTTACGGATCGTTGATTCGCACTCTCCGCGCCACGACAGGAACTCCTGTGCCAGCGGATCGTCCATCGTCACCGAATGGTTCGACAGGCTGAAGAAGCCCGGCAACGAGTTGGCGTACATCGACGCGAAGTCGGCCGAGGCGACCCATGACAGGAACGTCTTCGCCGCATCTGCGTTCGGCGACGCTGCATTCAGCCCAAGGGCGATGTCGGTGTGGTCCGAGATGTAGCACGTGTCACCAGCGGCCTTGACCGGCGGCTTGAACGCGCCCATCGCGAATTCTGCCTGCTCGTTGAACAGCCCGATCTCCCACGAACCGGCCGGATAGATGGCCGCTCCGCCGAGGGTGAACAGCGCCTGCGAGTCCGGGTACGCGATCGCTTCGAAGCCGTCCGGCATGTAGTCGGCCCACTTGGCGAGCGTGGTGTACGTATCGACGTACTGCTGGTCGGTCAGCTTCTCGGTGCCCTCGATCAGTCCGGTACGTCCGGTCTCACCCATCCAGTAGTTCGGACCGATGTTCTGGAAGCCCATCGTGGCCGCTTCCCACTGGTCCGCGGTTCCCATGGCGAGAGCGTCGTAGGTTCCGTCCGCCTTGATGGCGTCGAGCGCTGCGAAGAACTCGTCTTCGGTCGTCGGGACTTCAACGCCAACTTCTGCGAACGCATCCGCGTTGTAGATGAAGCCGTGGATGACCGAGGCCATCGGAACGCAGAACTTCTGTGTGCCGTCGTCGGTGATCCATGCGGACTGAGCGACGCTACTGAAGTTCTCCATGCCGGGCAGATCGGTGATGTCGGCCAACTGGCCGGCATCGAAGAGGTCAAGCGAGGCATCAAACGGGCGACAGGTAATGAGATCCCCTGCGGTCCCTCCCTCGAGTCGACCCCCCAGCACCGCGTTGTACTCGGCCGGCGCCGTCGGGGCGAACGTGACCGAGATGTTCGGATTCTCCGCCTCGAAAGCCGGGATGATCGTGTCTTCCCAGATTGCGAGGTCGTCGTTGCGCCAACTCTCGATGACCAGTTCTGCCGTCTCGCCACTAGCGGCGGCCGTGGTGGTGGTCTCATCCCCACCGGCAGCCGTGGTCGTAGTCTCATCGCCACCGGCCACGGTGGTCGTGGTTTCGTCGCCGCCGGCAGCCGTCG
>JASJHC010000162.1:0-2773 GCA_033791245.1 Acidimicrobiia bacterium
AAGAGACTACCCGTCCATCGCTCTACGGTCACAGCCCGGCCACCCATTCTTTGGCAGGAACCGTCCCCGGCACGCTCGTGGACTAAGGTCCCCGAATGCCAAGAGCGACCTTTACTCACCAAGCAACTGCAAATGCGGCCATTGAAGAAGTCTGGGAATCCCTGCAGGAAGCAGAGACCTGGGCCAATATCGGACCGGTCGAGGACATCGAGGACTCAGAGTCTGACGATGAGGGTCAGCTGCAGTCGTTCCGTTGGTCAACCACGGTGGCCATGAGGCGCTACCCCGGTACCGCCAAGGTTGTCTCCGTTGACCTCGGAAGCCGCATGCTCTTGGACCTCGACGCCCGCGAAATCGTCGGCACTTTGGAGACCCATCTGGCTGCAAATGGGAGTGGAACTACTCTGGTGACCGTCACCCTGGAGGTTGTGTCACGCGGCACCATATCAACGTTGTTCTTCCCGGTAGTTAGCGAAACCATCGCTAAGGGGCTACCTGTCCAGGTCGAACACTTTGCGGAATCGCTCGGCTAGCCGGCGTTTTCCTCAACGGCTCGTTGCTGGGCAGCTTTGAGTTCTTCGGCAAGACGCAACGCTTCGACACGTCCGCCGGGAGATGTCTCGGCTCGGTCTGTCAGAAGCGTGACGCTGTTGTCGAATATCTGGAGGAAACCACCATGGATGCCGATCGTGACCACCTCATCGTCAGCGGTGTGAATCTCGACCGGCCCGGTTGCCAACGCGGCCATGGTCGCCTCGTGATCCGCCAAGATCCCAATTTCGCCCTCAGTTGTACGAGCAGCGATGAACGTTGCCTCTCCGGACCACACAATGGCCTCTGGAGCTACGACGTCGACAGTGAACAGCTTGTCAGCCATTACGCGTTCTCCATCTCCTTGGCCTTACGCATGACATCGTCGGCTCCGCCGACCATGTAGAACGCCTGTTCCGGATACTTGTCGAGGTCACCCTCGACCAACATGGTGAACGACTCGATCGTCTCCGCAAGCGGGGTGTTCACACCGGGCTGACCGGTGAACGCTTCAGCAACAAACATCGGCTGCGACAAGAACTTCTGGATACGCCGCGCCCGGCCTACGATCAGCTTGTCTTCCTCGGACAGCTCATCGATACCAAGAATGGCGATGATGTCCTGAAGGTCCTGATAGCGCTGCAAGATCTGCTGCACCTCGGTGGCAACGTTGTAGTGCTTGTCGCCGACGACCTGCGGGTCAAGAGCACGGCTACCTGAGTCAAGCGGATCGACAGCTGGGTAGATGCCCAAAGCGGTCAACGGGCGTGACAGCACCGTTGTCGCATCAAGGTGAGCGAATGCAGTGTGTGGCGCCGGGTCCGTGATGTCGTCGGCAGGAACATAGATAGCCTGCAGCGAGGTGATCGAACGGCCCTTCAGCGACGTAATCCGCTCCTGGAGCACACCCATCTCGCCAGCCAGAGTTGGCTGGTAGCCGACCGCGGAAGGCATACGCCCCAGCAACGTCGAGACCTCAGAACCTGCCTGGGTGAAACGGAAGATGTTGTCGATGAACAACAACACGTCCTGGCGCTGCACATCGCGGAAGTACTCAGCCATGGTCAACGCGGAAAGAGCGACACGGAGACGTACTCCCGGTGGCTCGTCCATCTGCCCAAACACAAGAGCTGCCTTCTCCAGAACACCGGACTCGGTCATCTCGAGGTAAAGGTCGTTGCCCTCACGGGTCCGCTCTCCCACACCAGCGAAGACGGACACACCGCCGTGCTGGGTGGCGACACGGTTAATCATCTCCTGGATCAGAACGGTCTTGCCAACACCGGCACCACCGAACAGACCGATCTTCCCACCTTCGAGGTAAGGGCTGATCAGGTCGAGAACTTTGATCCCGGTCTCAAAAACCTTCTTCTGCGGCTCAACATCCTCGAACTTCGGAGCCTCGCGGTGGATCGGCCACCAGTCGCCGGAGAACTCCAAATCCGGCGCGTCAAGGGCATCGCCCCACATGTTGAAGATGTGGCCAAGAGTCTGGTCTCCGACCGGGACGGTGATCTCGGCGCCGGTGTTGCGGACGGGGGCGCCACGCACCAGACCATCAGTAGGGGCAAGCGCAATTGCCCGAACGGTGTTGTGCCCGATATGTTGGGCTACCTCGAACTTGACCGTCCTTGCTTCTCCGATGATCTCAAAGTCGACTTCCAGAGCGAAGAGAATCTCCGGCATGGCGTCGCTGGGAAACTCAACGTCGACGACCGGGCCGGCCACCTTGACGATCCGCCCCATTGGAAGTGCGGTGGTTGTGGTCACTGTCTCTCCGTCCTTTGCCTATCCGGCGGACAGCGCCTCGGCGCCGCCGACGATTTCAGATATCTCAGTAGTAATTTCGGCTTGTCGGGCCTGGTTGGCTTGACGGGTCAGTAAGCGGACAAGCTCTTCCGCGTTCTCGGTTGCCGCCTTCATGGCACGACGTCGCGCCGCATGCTCGGAAGCAGACGCTTCGAGCAGCAGGCCAAAGACAGTCCCTTCGACATAACGAGGGAGCAACCGCGCCAGGATCGATTCAGCATCAGGCTCGAATGTGTACGCCACCGCCGCTTCGTCACCGCTCGCCTCAGGGGGTTCGATCGGTAGGAGGTTCCAAAGAACTGGCTTCTGGGTCATCGCCGACATATACCGGGTGGTGAACACCTCGAACGAGTCGACCTCTTCGGTCTCATACGCTTCCAACAACGTGTTGCCAATGAGACGAGCATCGCCATATCCCGGGGTGTCGGTCACC
>JASJHC010000163.1:0-4385 GCA_033791245.1 Acidimicrobiia bacterium
TCGATACCGATCATTGGATGGCTGGCGGGGACCTCGTGGCTGCCGTTGCCCATGTCAGTCGAACCAGCGGCGCCGGGATCTCTGTCGACACCGCGGCCCATGCGCCGACCCAGCGCAGTGGAGTTGGCCTGGTAGAGGTCCACCAGCATCGGGTCTGAGATGAGATCGGTGTAGGTGTGGCCACGCTTCTTGACCTCATAGGTGCAGCCGGTGGCGGTTGCCGCACCGGCAAAGCAGGCAACAACCTTGTCATACAACTCGGAGAGCCGTTCCACTGTTGCCGCCCGCACATACCAAGCCATCGAAGTGAACGCCGGGATGACGTTAGGTGCACCGCCACCGTAGGTGATGACACCGTGCACCTTGTCTGTCGGGTACAAAAGCTGGCGCAACGTTGACACATTGACGTATGCCTGCACGGCGGCGTCTAGAGCGTTGAGGCTGAGCTGGGGGGCAAACGCGGCATGCGACTCCTTGCCGTGGAACTCGACTTCGATATGGGCGACACCCACAAACGATGGATCGACGGTGTCCGATGGCGAGGGGTGAATCATCATGGAAAGAGCCGCATTTTCGAATGCTCCGTTGTTGATCAGGTCAACCTTGCCCCCGTATGCCTCTTCGGCGGGAGTGCCCTGGACTCGGACCCGGAAGCCCAGCTCCTTGGCGGTGTCGGCGAGGGCAACACCAGCACCGAGCGCAGCTGTTGCGATGATGTTGTGACCACAGGCGTGGCCAACCTCGGGCAGTGCGTCGTATTCGGCGCAGATGACAACTTCGGGGCCTGAGTCGCCGACCCTGGCGGCAAAAGCGGTCTCGAGGCCAAACGATGGATACTCAACCTCGAAGCCCTGCTTGCGAAGGAACTCGACCAAGCGGGCCGAGGTGTTCCGCTCTTCGAACGCGATCTCCGGGTTGTGGAACATCCAGTGAGAGATCTCCTGGAGTTCAGATTCCACGGCAGCGAATCGTTCGCTGGCAGCTTGCTTGAGATCCACGTCAAACCTCCGGTTTGCTCGAATTAGCTCCCAGGCTAATCGCCCGTAACATATGCGAAACTACGTATGCGCATCCGACTATCTGTAGGAGTATGAAGTGGGCAAGTACAAGGACATTCTTAAGTCGCTCAATGCCGGAACCGCCGGTGTGCGCGCCCAAATCCCCCAGGTTTACGAAGGCTTTGGCGCCATGTACAAGGCGGCTTACGCCGACGGTGCCTTGTCGGCTCGGACCAAAGAGTTGATGGCAGTTGGCATTGCCGTGCGCGAAGGTTGCGACGGTTGTATCGCGTCACACGTGCGCAGCGCAGTGCGCAAAGGCGCCACGACGGAGGAAATGGCCGAGACGATCGGGGTTGCCATCCAGATGGGTGGGGGACCGTCCTCCATATATGCGTCGCATGCCTGGGATGCTTTCCAAGAGTTCTCGGAAACGGCCGCGTCGCGATCCACCGAGTAGAGCGTCGAAGCCGAGGGAACCCGTCGGTAGTCTGACGCTGTGATCGCTGTCCTCCTATCCCTTTGGCTGGACTAGCCGGTATGGTCCTATTCCTGTGGTCCCGGAATAGAACCGGTGTTGCAAGCGCTGAGCGTGACGTCAAACACGGGGCACGGTTGCCGTAACAAGCCGAAGAGGTTTCATCATGATGATGGTCTGGGCATCGATCCCATCACCGCCTGCCAACACAATTGAACTGGGTCCGCTGACCATCCACTTCTACGGGATACTCATCGGCCTTGGCGTTGTTGTCGCTGCGATTGTTACTCAGCGTCGTTACGAACGCTTTGGTGGTGACCCCACTATTCTCGATAGCGTCATCTTGTGGACCGTGGTTATCGGCTTCGCTGGTGCCCGCCTTGCTTACGTTTCAACACATACCGCTCGCTATGTGGGTCGGTGGTATGCGGTGTTCTTCATCTGGGAAGGCGGGCTCGCACTCTTCGGTGGGTTGACCGCCGGTGCTTTGGCCGCCGTCTACACGTTGCGTAAGCGCAACGGAAGCTTCCCGAAGTTCACTGATGCGGTTGCGGTCGGGCTGCCGCTGGCGCAGGCGATCGGGCGCTTCGGCAACTACTTCAACCAAGAGCTCTTTGGCACTCCGCTGTCGCTGCCGTGGGGTCTGGAGATCGATCCTGGTAACCGCCCCGCCGAATACCTCAACTTCGAGACCTTTCACCCGACCTTCCTTTACGAGGCCTTGTGGAATGTTCTGATCACGGTGCCGGTGATTCTCTATCTGGAGCGCAAGGACAAACTTGCATGGGGTGCTCGTTTCCCTGTGTACATGATCGTGTACGGCATCATCAGATTCCTCACCGAGTTGATACGCACCGACACGACGTTCCGCCTCCTCGGGATCTCACGCAATGGCTATGTGTCGTTGGGGGCGATCATCGGGGGAGCGGTGCTGTTGTTCATTATCCAAAAACGAGCAGCCCGCGAGACGCCTGCTGCACTCGAGGATGCCCCCGCCCAGCCCGGTCTCCCAGATAGCGGATAGCTAGCGCATGGTGCCGGTTCTCGGACTGTCAACCCTGACGATGGTGGTACTGCCGAGCGCCGTTGTGCGCTGCCAGTGGTAGGTATAGTCGGCGGCTTGCACATCCCTCACAAGGAGACACCATGAAAGCCGCCATCCTGACCGAGTACGGAAACGCCCCTGAGGTCGCCGTCGTCGATCGGCCTGACCTTCCCGACGACAGTGTGATGGTCGAAGTCCACGCGGCAGCGATCAACACGATCGACTGGGTCGTCATGGACGGCCACGTGAAGGACATGCTTCCCTACCCCCTTCCCTGGACCGTCGGCTACGACGTGTCTGGCGTTGTAGTCGAAGTCGGCCCGGAAGCCCGGGGCTTCTCCGTCGGTGACGAAGTGTTCGCCCGTGCCGACGGCATGCAGGCCGGGACGATGGCCGAGTACTCGGCGGTGAAGGCGAGCGACCTCGCTATCAAGCCGTCCAACATTTCCCACGCCGAAGCGGCTGGCATTCCGCTCGCCGGCCTCACCGCCTGGCAAGCGCTGTTCGACAAGGGTGGGCTCCAGTCGGGTCAACGCGTATTGATCCACGCCGGCTCGGGCGGCGTCGGCACCCTGGCCATCCAATTCGCGAAGCACGCTGGTGCGTGGGTCGCTTCGACGGCCAGCGCTGAGAACAAGGGCCTCGTCCATAATCTGGGCGCAGATCAGTTCGTCGACTACTCGAACGAGCGGTTCGAAGACATCGTCGAGCCGTGCGACCTCGTGATCGACATGCTGGGCGGCGACACCCTGAAGAGGTCGTTCGATGTGGTGAAACCGGGCGGCACGATCGTCTCCATCAAGGGCGACGCACCCGACGGACTCGCCGCCGAGCGCAACGTCGCGTTCCACGCATTCTTCATGGAACCCGACGGCGAACAACTCGCCGAGATTGCCACACTGATCACTGACGGTACGGTCCGTCCGGTACTCGACAGCACCTTCCCTCTCGACGACGTCGTTGCTGCCTACGACCACGCCCGCTCCGGCAACGCCAACGGGAAGATCGCCATCGCCATCCGCTGAGAGAGGCTCCACCGTCTACAGCCAAGTCGAGTGAAACATCGACGGAGCGGGCGCAGCCGATGAGGTGGTCCCGCTGCATTGCGAAGAGGTTGGTGCCACGATCGCGTCTGTGGGACCTGCGCCGAGGGACAACACTTCTCTGATTCACCTGCCCATATCCAGGCACTCACGTGTGCGCTCGGTTGAAGGCACTCTCTCGAAGCTCTATCGGTGTACGAACAGACCGGTGCCGTAGATACCAACCGGCTCGGAGACTTGACCGGGCATCTGACGGCGGAAGAGCAATGGGGCGTCGACTCTGCTCTCCTCACCGTGTTGGGGCTGAACTAGCGGCGGCAGAGGTCTAACGCAAGAGAGGCGACGCCGGTGGCGCCGCCTCTCGAGGTTCGAACCGCTGATTGCTAGTTGGACTGGCTGTCGCCATCCTTGTTGAACATCTCGCCGATGGCTCCGATGGATCCGAGGATTCCACTCATCTCCATGGGAAGGAAGATCTTTGTGGCGTTGCCGTTGGCCACACCCTGTAGAGCTTCCAGGTACTTGATTGCGATCAGGTCCTCAGTCGGGTCGCCATTGTGGATAGCTTGGAAGACCCGCTCGATGGCCTGGCCCTCACCTTCGGCGACCGTCAGCTTCTGGAACTTCTCAGCTTCGGCAACCTGCTTGATTGCCTCCGCCTGACCCTCGGCTTCGAGGATACGAGAAGCCTTGGTACCTTCTGCTTGAAGGATCTTGGAGCGCTTGTCACCCTCGGCCTCGGTAACGACTGCACGACGCTCCCGTTCGGCCTTCATCTGCCGGTGCATGGACTGGGTCACGTCGGCCGGTGGGTCGATCCG
>JASJHC010000164.1:0-4195 GCA_033791245.1 Acidimicrobiia bacterium
GTGGACGCGAGCGCAGCCAGCGCGAGTTCACCGGCCGCGTCGCGCGCGGCCGTGAAGCTGACGAAGGCTTCGTCCGGGAGCCCAAGCTCGGCTTGGACCTTCAAGGCGGGTTCTCTGTCGTGCTGGCAGCTCCGGAAGGTGTCGATGAAGAGGTACTCGACCAGGCCGTCCAAACCATGCGCCAGCGCATCGAGAGCCTTGGTGCCGTCCAAGAACCAGAGATTTCTGTCCAGGGAGACAGGCGCATCCTCGTGCAGCTTCCTGGCGTTGAGGATCGGGAACGTGCCTTGGCCGCGGTCGGTTCCACCGGTCAGCTCACCTTCCGTCCGGTGCTTGATGTCCAGGTAATTAGCCCGGCATTCCTTGACGGCACATTGCCTCTGCCGGAGTCGCTGACCTCGACCACCGCGGCGCCTGTCGAAGACGGTACGGGGGAGTCCACCACAACTACCACGACAACGACCACAACCACGACCCAACCGCCGGTGATCCCAGATGACATCGATCCTGAGACTGGGCTAAGCCTTGTCGATGATCCCACCAAGACCGTGTATCTGACCGATGACGCCGGCCTCTACTACGCATTGGGGCCAGCATTCCTTAGCGGTGCGGATCTAACTGGAGCCACCCCTGGCTTTGCCGGCGTCCAAATCGGATCCGGCGGCGGCTGGACCGTAGACCCGTCGTTCACTTCTGAAGGCGGCGACAAGTTTGAGGCAGCAACCGCCGTCCTCTCGACGTATACCTATGGCGATGTCCGACGCCAGATGGCGATTGTTCTCGACGGAGGCGTCATCTCGGCACCGTCGATCGCCCAGGATGTTGCCGCTGGTGAGGCGCTCGACGCCGACAACGTCATCATCACCCTCGGCAGCGACGGCGACTCCCAGCAAGAGGCCGAGGATCTGGCAACAGTGCTCCGCTACGGTGCCCTGCCGACGACATTTGAGCGGGAGAGCGAGGGATCCGTCTCCGCCAGTCTTGGGTCCGACTCATTGCGTGCCGGCCTCCTTGCCGGTCTGGCCGGGCTAATCCTGGTAGCTCTGGCACTCATCGCCTACTACCGCATTCTTGGTGTCATCGCCGTTCTTGGCTTCACTGTTTTTGGCTCGCTGCTTATCGGCATCATCGTGCTGCTCGGCCAGTTCCAGGGGACGACACTTACGTTGGCCGGTGTTACCGGCATCATCGTTTCCGTCGGCATTACGGCCGACTCTTACATCGTGTTCTTCGAACGAATAAAGGAAGAGCATCGCCGCGGTCGTGCGCTGCGACCTGCTGTTGATTACGGCTTCAAGCGTGCTTTCCACACGATCGTGACCGCCGATACCGTCACCTTCGTCGGCTCGGTCCTTCTCTGGTTGCTTGCCATCGGTCCGGTAAAGGGCTTTGCTCTCACCTTGGGCTTGGCGACCGTGATCGACGTGTTTGTTGCCTACTACTTCACCCGCCCCTTCGCAACGTTGTTGGTGCGAAGCCGCTTTGGTGAGGGCGGAGCGCTGAGCATGCGTGGTGCCATGGGTCGACCTGCTGAAGAGGGGGTGGCGGCATGAGCCTGTGGCGCAATCTCTATCGCGGCGAAACGGAATTCGATTTTGTCCAGCACCGTCGTCGCTTCTTCGTCATCTCAGCTGTACTCATCGGAGTATCGCTGCTATCGCTGCTGGTGCGCGGGCTAGACGGCAGCGTCGACTTCACCGGAGGGACGATCGTTGAGGCACCCATTGTTGCGGTTGCCGAAGTAGCCGACTTCCGCGATGGGCTTTCTGCCATCGGTCAAGATGGAGCGCGGGTCCAGATCAGGACCGAGCGTGACGAAACCGAGACCGTGGTGGTCCAGACTGAGGCACTGACTGTTGCCGATCGAGACGAGTTGCTTGCCGCAGTTGCGACGGTTGCCGGGATCGATCCCAATGATGCGTCAATCGACGCGGTCGGCCCCACCTTCGGGTCGGAGATCACCAGACGGGCTATCGAAGCGCTGGTCATATTCCTGATAGTGGTCGCCCTGTTCATCACCTGGCGCTTTGAGTGGAAGATGGCCGCCGGTGCTTTGGTTGCCTTGTTCCACGATCTCATCATCACCGCTGGTGTGTACTCGATTATCGGCTTTGAGGTGACGCCTTCAACAGTCATCGCCATCCTGACGATTCTCGGCTACTCGTTGTACGACACCGTCGTTGTGTTCGACAAGATCACAGAAAATGTCCACGAGTTGGGGAGTCGGCACACCTTCACCGAAATTGCCAACCTCTCGATGAACCAGGTTTTGATGCGGTCACTGAATACCTCGTTGACCTCACTGCTTCCGATCGGGAGCCTCCTGCTGGTCGGTTCGTATCTGTTGGGAGCAGCCACATTGCGCGAATTCGCGCTAGCTCTGTTCATCGGAATCGCCGCGGGTACGTATTCGTCGATCTTCGTTGCCACGCCGCTACTCACTGAGTGGAAAGAGCGGGAACCAGAGTGGCAGCGGATGCAACGGAGGGTGGCACGCCGCTCTGGGGAGACCGTCTTGACAGCGGCGGAAGCAGCCACCGCGACTGCAACGGAAGAGCGAGCGACGGGTGCTGCTCCCCGTGCTCCCAAGCAGCGCCGACGCCGGTAGGATGACACAGTGATTGAATCAAAGATGCGCTCGTTTATCCGTGATGTTCCAGATTTCCCTGAGCCCGGCATTGTCTTCAAGGACATCACCCCGCTGCTTGGCGACTACGGCGCTTTCAACGATGCCCTCGAGGCAATGATCGAACCGTTTCGCGACGCCGCCATAACGAAAGTCGTTGGCGTTGAAGCCCGCGGGTTCATCTTCGCTGCACCCATTGCGCTACGACTTGGGGCCGGGTTCATCCCGGTTCGCAAGCCGGGCAAGCTTCCCCATGATGTCCACCACCAGGTCTACGACCTCGAATACGGCACAGACCGTGTTGAGGTCCACCGTGACGCCGCCACCCCCGAAGACAACGTGCTTGTTGTCGACGATGTGCTGGCCACCGGAGGAACGGGCCGAGCATCGACCGACCTTATCCGTGCTCTCGGCGCTCATGTCGTCGGGTTCACAGTGCTGGCCGAGTTGGCATTTCTCGGAGGCCGCGAGCGCCTCGGGGGCGTCGATGTCCACGCAGTGGTGAGGTATGGCGCTTCCTGAGACGGTTGAAACCGAACCAGAGATACACCTAGCGCAGATAACAGAGGAGTTTCACCGGCATTACCCGGGCGCAGACACCTCGACGATCGAAAGGGCCTACAGGGTCGCCTTCGATGCCCATGCCGGACAGACTCGCCGCTCCGGCCATCCCTACATAACCCACCCTCTCATCGTCACCGAGATTCTTGCCAGCTACGGCATGGATGAGGCGACACTGGTGGCGGCCATCCTCCACGACACTGTCGAAGACACAGACATCTCTCTTGAAGACACTGCCGAGCAGTTTGGCGAAGAGGTAGCCCAACTGATTGATGGTGTTACCAAGCTCGATCGCATTCGTTTTGAGTCCCGCGAGGAACACCAGGCGGCCACGATCCGCAAGATGGCGATTGCGATGGCGAAAGACATCCGTGTTCTGTTGATCAAGCTTGCCGATCGGCTGCACAACATGCGCACTTTGGAGTCGCTGCCGGAGAAGAAGAGACACCGGATCGCCTTGGAGACAATCGAGGTCTACGCACCCCTCGCCCCTCGTCTCGGGGTGCAAGAGATCAAGCACGAAATGGAAGACCTCTGTTTCCGTCAGCTGTATCCGAAACGGATGTCCGAGCTTGAAGATCTGATCAAACGGCGGGCACCGCAGCGCGGTGCTGATGTTGAGAAGGTGATGGCCGAAATCCGTGATGAGATGGCGGCGCAGGGCATCGAAGCAACGGTCACCGGCCGTCCCAAGCATCTATATTCGATCTATCGCAAGATGATGGCAAGTGGGTTGGAATTCGAGCAGATCTTCGATCTGATTGGGGTCCGCGTGCTCGTCAACGAGGTACGCGATTGTTACGCAGTCCTCGGTCAGGTCCACACCTTGTGGGCCCCGATCCAGGGCCGTTTCAAGGACTACATCGCAATGCCGAAATTTAACCTCTATCAGAGCTTGCACACGACCGTGCTAGGGCCGGACGGCAAACCGCTCGAGGTACAGATCCGGACCCATGACATGCATTCGCGCGCCGAATACGGGATCGCCGCGCATTGGCGCTACAAGGA
>JASJHC010000165.1:0-3305 GCA_033791245.1 Acidimicrobiia bacterium
CCTCAGGCATGGTCCAATCGCCGGATCGCAGCCCGGCTTCAACGTGAGCGACGGGGATGCCAAGCTTGGCGCCAACAAGCGAACAGGCCAGCGTGGAGTTCACATCGCCAACGACCACGATGGCATCTGCAGAATGGTCCACGAGATGTCGCTCGTACGCGATCATCACCTGTCCTGTCTGTTCAGCGTGGGTACCGGACCCAATACCGAGGTTCACATCTGGTTCGGGCAGACCAAGATCACGAAAGAAGGATTCGGACATGGCATGGTCGTAGTGCTGACCCGTGTGCACCAGCTCCAAGTCGGCGCGCCCGCTCAAGGCATCAATGACGGGCCCCACTTTCATGAAATTGGGCCGCGCAGCAGCGACAATTGAGATACGAGAACTAGGTTTTTGTCCCAACAGTGCTCTCCTGCTCCCGCCTGAAGCGCCCTAGAGACCGTAGCCGGTTGCACGTTCCCGCACTCAAAGCGGCAACTCGAGGCCTACATGCAGACCGGCGTCCGAACCGACGACTTAGGATTCGTCTTCGCCCGCCCCAACGGCGAGCCTCTCCACCCCGACTACTTCTCGCAGACCTTCGAACGACTCATCGCCAAGATGGATCTACCGAGGATCCAACTGCACGACTTGCGCCACACCCACGCCACGCTCCTACTCAAGACCGACGTGCCGATCAAAGTGGTCAGCGAACGCCTCGGCCACGCCAGCGTGGCGTTCACGATGCAGGTCTACCAACACGTCCTCCCCGGCATGCAAGCGGATGCGGCAGCAAAGTTCGGCGAGATCGTGTTCGGCGGGAGCTGAAACCGCCCGCACCTCGAAGGGGCAAGTGGACGACCCTATGCGAAACGTCCGAACGTAGCCACAAGCGGATGGGGGCTTGGGGGGAGAATGATGCTGACTCGCTGCCGCGCACGCGTCAGCGCCACCTACAGCACCCTCGACGACTCCTCATACGTTTCGGTGTCCCGCCACCCAGCGAGGAAGTCGTCATCCCGATACACAAGACGACGGCGTCAGCTTCTCGCCCTTTGGTCTGATGGGAATTCGATTCGATCATCTAGACCCAAGTATCGGTCCGGCGAGTCCGGGCAAGCGTGATTTCGCCACCGGCAGACAGTGCGATCTGAATGCCATCCGTTACAACTCGTTAGAAGATCCGCTAGAAGTCTGGCCTCCGACGCGACAAGGCCCTGACCAGAAAATGCTCTGACCAGGGCCTTCATTCGTAGCGGGGGCAGTGTTGTGTTTCAGGACATAGGAACGGTATGTCGCGCGACATAGGAAAGATTGGTCGGCTGCTTTTGTGGGCCGATGTCGAAAGCTCGTGTTGTGATCTTGTCGGTTGTTGTCGAGGGCCGATCCCAGGCTGATACAGCCCGGACGTTCGGGGTGTCACCGTCGTGGGTGTCGAAGCTGGTGGCTCGTTACCACCAGGAAGGAGAAGCCGCGTTCGAGCCCAGATCGCGGCGCCCGAAAACGTCACCCAACGCGTTGGATGCTGCGACGGTCGAGTTGATCGTCGAGCTACGCCAGAGCCTTGACGCCAGCGGTCTCGATAGCGGGCCGCACACCATTGGATGGCACCTCAAACAGCGTTACAGCCTGGTCGTGCCGCCGGCAACAATCTGGCGGTATCTCAAAGCTGCCGGGTTGATTGTCCCGGAGCCGAAGAAGCGACCCAAAACATCGTATGTCAGGTTCCAAGCCGACCTGCCAAACGAAATGTGGCAATCCGACTTCACCCACTGGCGACTCGAGAACGGTCAGGATGTCGAGATCCTCGTATTCATAGACGACTGCACCCGCTACGCCCTCTCAGTAACCGCACACACAGCCGTCACCGGCAACATCGTGGTCGACAAGTTCCTCCAAACCGCAACAAACATGGGGTATCCGGCGTCAGTGTTGACCGACAACGGAATGGTCTACACCACCCGACTCACCGGAGGCAAAGGCGGCCGTAACCGCCTCGAACGGACCCTCGGAGATCTCAACATCGTCCAGAAACACAGCCGACCCAACCATCCAACCACCTGCGGGAAAGTCGAACGATTCCACCAGACCCTCAAGAAATGGTTGACCGCCCAACCGCGAGCTCGAACCATCGAGGAACTCCAGCAGCAAATCGACCGGTTCGTCGACGAATACAACCACCGCCGACCACACGCAGCTCTCGGCCGGAAAACACCAGCATCCAACTATCAGACACTCCCCAAAGCTAGGCCCGGCAAATCAACTATCGAGGATCACTACCGGGTCCGCCGCGACATCGTTGGAGACACCGGCACCGTCACCTTGCGCCACGCCGGCAAACTCCACCACATCGGCATCGGCCGAACCCATGCCCGAATCCACATCACCATGCTCATCAAAGAACTCGACATCCACATCATCGACACCAACACCGGCGAGATCATCCGCCACCTCACCCTCAACCCCAACAACAACTACCAACCCCAACAACACCAAGAAACCCCCGAACCATAGGTTCGAGGGTTTCCAATGTCTCGCGACATCACATTGTGGGCCCGGCAGGACTCGAACCTGCGGCCAAGGGATTATGAGTCCCCTGCTCTAACCAGCTGAGCTACGGGCCCGCGTTCACGTGATCCTAACGCAGGACGAGCAGCCACAATGAACGCTTGGGCCGTGCGAGTCTCTTGACTTCATGGGAGATTTATCGTACTGTTCGATATATGTCGAACGCTATTAATGACGCAGGATGACAGTGGACAGCCCCAGAGTGCGTGACTACACGGGCACCGACCGCAAACTCAAGGTATCGGTGGAAACCTCCCCCGTTTACGAGCTCCTTCTCAGCATGTTCGTATGGGGGAACAAGAACCAGCCTGAGGAATATGAGTGCGGTTCAACCTTCTTCGAACAGCTCGAGACTGATACTCCGGACTCTGCAGCCACAGAACTTGATGCGATGGTCGACTGCGGCGAAATCTGGCTCTCGCTTATCGGTCTCGCTCAAGCCAACGGTGTTGCTCGATCCGTCCCCGAGTTTCTAACCCACATCGGAAACATGGACCCGGTCGCGTTGCGCAGAGTCCTGATCAACGGGGCCTGCACGAGAACCGGAATGAACGATGACGAAGCCGAGGCAGCCGCCAGCGGCGATCAGGCCGCCGTTGCTTCCGTCCTAGCGGACGAGTACGCAGGCAAGGGATTCGGCGACCTGCTCGAATCGGATCCAGACGAAACGCAACGCCGTCTCATCGACATTCTCAGCGCCGTGCACACGGTTCTGGAATCCTCGATCTCCGAATCGCTCCCACCGCTGCGCCGGGAT
>JASJHC010000166.1:0-8881 GCA_033791245.1 Acidimicrobiia bacterium
ATAGAACCCAATTGTTTCGGCAGCATCTTGTTCGATCGTGGTGGCTAGCGTGCCCTTTGCATCGAAGTCATAGGTGATACACCCTCCATTGAATACGTAGTACCACTGCCCCCGGTAACTCACCTCAGGTGTCATGTCTTCAATAAAGTGCAGCGCTTCGCTGACCTTGAGGCCGCGCAGGCCTTCTCCTTCGGGCGTACGCCGCAACTCGAGCGACCCCTCGTCGATATCGAGATCGTTGATGATCCAGACGTACTCATCGGCGAATAACGCTTTGTTGACGCGAGATAAGACCGAAAACTCGATATCCGTATCAACGGAGAACGTCACCGGTCGGTCCTCCACTCGGGCCCCGGCAAGGTCGTCGGCCAGGCTCTGGGCGAAGATACGGGGACGTTCCCCATCGGGGATGATCGTGACCCGTATCTCTTCGGTCACTTGTTCGATGTTGTCAAAGCGCTCTACATCATCCATGCCGCTGGGGACGGGAACCGCATCGCCCACATCGCACGATGGGGTGAGCCTGACCTCGAGGAAGGGTTGGAACTCGAGTTCGGTCTTGCGGCCAAACTCCAGCGTCATCAGGTCGCTTTCGACCTCAAAGTCGACCTCATCCCAACCTAGCTTCAGCGAATTGAGACATGGTGCATAATCCGCCTTCGGCACCGCCTGTGCGGTAATCACGGAGGCAGTGGTCGGGTTGTTGGCGGCGGTGTCGCATGCCGGTAAGCCAAGACCAAGCCTCCCGCAGCCTGCGCTAAGCAAGGCGACAGCTCCGACCACGATGGCAAGACGTTTGCTCACAGCAACCCCTGTCCCGAGAACTCAGACACGATCGTACCCAGGACCATGATGGCAAGGGCTGCAGCCACCACGGTGAGTCCGATGCGTCGAGTACTCCACCGCTGGATTGAGATGGGCTCGGCTTCTGGAGAAAGCTCCCGGAACTCCTCGACGATATCAACACCTTGCTCGCGCTTGACCAAGGCGAGCGAACTACGCGATTGCGACGGCAACGTGACACTACGGGTCGCCGCAAATGCCTCGGCGATGTCGTGTGAATCGAACTGCAAGAGAGCCCTCTCGTATACGAGCTCGGCATTGGTGCGCAGCGCCAGAATCACCATCATGTTGGCCAGGTCAACTGCCTGACGCCACGGGGTAGGACGGACTGTTCCGAAGGCAACATCGATAAGCACTACTTTGTTGTTCCGCACCATTACGTTTGCTGGCTTGATGTCGCGGTGGGCCAGCCCCGCGTCCCACATCTGTCTGATAACACCAAGGGCATCGTCAATGAGGGCGGTGTCGACTTCCGCATCGGTCAACTCTTCGGAGCCAAACAGGAACTGGCTGACCATCAGGTATTCGCGGTCTGGAGTGATCTCTACGATCCCAAACGGTTCGGCTGAGGGGATGCCGCAGTCTCGCATCAGGCGTTGGATGTAGTCCTCGTACTCGACCAACCGGCGGACCGAGGTGAAACGCAACTCATCTTCGAGAGCCCCATAGAGAATGGTCCTACCCACCTTGTACCAACGGTCTGACCGAAGATGTGTCTGGCTGTAGATCTTGCCAAAGAGGTAGTCCTCGCCGTGGGACTGATCGGGAGCCAACTCGAGCCGAACCGGTGTCGACCCGCCAGATCCCTCCGCTCCAAACAGTTCGATACCGACGACCTCGATCCCCAATTGGTCGCGCACCGCATGGCGTATCGCATCGCCACGCCGACCCGAGACGTCAAGATGGGCGGTGACGCCGCGCTTCCAAGACACAGGGAAGGCAGCTTCGGGGGCGAAGAGACGAAACACAACTACGGCGACAGCCGGTGCAAACATGAGCGCCACCCATGCATCCGACGGATGATCAACGCCTAGGTAGACGCGGGAGAGAGCGACGACAAACATCAGCAACCCGGACCCGACCAGGACACCCCTCCTCCATCTGCTCGATGGCAGCAGCGAATATGCCATGGCACCCAGCGTCACTGCCAGCGAGCCAACCGGCAGCGAGGGATGTGATGCACCCTTCCAATCGGCGAGGATTGGCACCAACGGCCTCGGCCGCCCCACCCACTCCTGGATGAGCTCACCCGTTCCCTCCACGATGGCGAGGGCGATCAGAACCGCAAAGAAGTGACGCCATCTCTTGACAAAAATCAGCGAGAGAATGGTGCCAACACGCAACACTCGAACAAACAGCTCTGACGTCAACGCATTGAAGGCCTTGGCAACAGTCGTCAAGCCATCGGATCGAAGATCTACAAGCCGCGACAGAAGTTTGTGGTCCTGAACGCTCCACCACTCCGTCGACGTCGGGATCAAGAACAGCGAAATCCAGACGATCACCATCAGAACACCCGACAGCAACCACAGCTGACCCGCAGTGCGCAGATCTCTCGGTAGCGGCGCCGCCTCGCCGGACGGGCGACGGCGGCGGCCTGCGATCGTTATGCCGGCGATTCTGAATTCACGGCGGCCACCGACGAGGTCGAGGTCGCGGGTGACTCTTCCCCTCGAGCCCGCGTTAGTCCCGTTTACGTCGTCGTCGATTGGCTCCCCTCCAGCTCTACAGAGCTTATCGCGTTGGAGTGGGGCACTGACGGCCCTAGGGTTCGAGCCGCATGCGTTTATACCCCCAAGCCCTGGTCGGGATCGGCCTCACCACTCTTGTCCTAGCCGGCTGTGCCGTAGCCGACACGGCTCCCACCACATCGGAACCGGCGCCTCTCATCGGACTCGAGCTTGGAGAAGATGGGCTGGGTGACGCCCTGCTTGGTTCGCCGCCGGACTCCGTGGTTGCAGACATCTCGGCCCTCTATGGCGAACCGGACCACGATTCGGACTGGATTGTGGCGGAGCCAAACATCTACGGCTCATGCCCTGGTTCGCAAATGAGAGCCATCGGATGGGGAAGCCTTCTCACCATCTTCATCAAGGATGGCACCGACGACCTCGGTGGCCGGTTCTACACCTACACCTACGGATACGACTACACCCGGAACGTTGGCGGCGTCGACCAGCGCGGACTTGCCCTGACCACCGCGGCTGGTATCGGCGTGGGGAGCACCGTCGGCGACTTGGAAGCAGCCTATGGAGACACCGTCACCATCGATGGCGATATCGAGCTCGACGTGTGGGCTTTCGATATCACGGAATCCTCGATTGGCGGCCTACTCAGCGGACCCGAAGCCACCGACACAGTAACCCTCATCGAGCTGGCCGCGGGGTGCCAGGTTGGCGAATAGTTGCCGTCAACACTGCTAGTAGACAAAGAAAACCCCGAGGGAGTTTTGGTCGAAACCGCCACCCTCTCGGGGATTCTTTGCTTCTGGTCGGGCACCTTCCCCGAGGGGTCGGGCCCTTCCAGTCGCTTTGTGCAAATGGCCGTGAGGTCATTTGCCGACTCGTCTCGCTCGGTCCAGAACCGTAGTCCTGACCCAAGCCAGCCGTGCCGTTCCTTTGCGGGTGCCAAAGCGCCCGGTCAGGGAACCTGTGTGGCCTACGATCTCGCTGGCTTGCCGCCGAGCCGAAGCCCGATGGCTCCCAATCCAGAGCCGAAGCTCTAAACCGAGGAAACCCTCGCTATCACCGGTCGCACCGGTTTGGTTGATGAGACCGAAATCTCATCTGTCCTCTTTTGGTTGGCAACCACTACCTGGCGTGAGCCGGAGCTCCCACCCGGTGAGCAGTAGCCTCACTCGGAGAACCTGGTCGAGCCGAAGCCCGTCCAGTGTGCCGCAGCCGAAGCCACGACTGGTGCGTTGGCCGAAGCCGCCGCATCTGCTGAGCCGAAGCTCTGCAGTTTGTCGTCTGGACCGAAGTCCGTCGGACGGTGTCGTTGAGGGCTACCTCGCCGACGTGCCACCGAGACCGAAGTCTCTGCGGCGTTCCCCCGACTTTGCCGAAGCTCTGTCGAAGCGGAACGTATCCGTTCCGGGTGACCGTGGACGCAAGCGTCCGGGTCGTGGATCTCGGTGCCGGTTCGGTCCGGTTTCCCGGGTCCGATCCTTCCGATCTCCGTTCCTCCATGGTTGGAGTCCTTAAGGACCGATAACGTACGTTCGACCACAGTGTGCAGTCAAGTCGAAACGCTTCTTAGTTTTCGCGGCCTATTGGAAAGTTTCGCGGACATCGTCTTTGACCTCCACCGCGGCCCCCACGGCCACAGATTCCCTGTGGATAACTACATGCGTGTGGTTTATGTCAGCGGTGGTGCGTATAGTCGGACAAACGATGACAACTACTGAAGACACCCAGCCGGAAACCGATCCGTCAGCTCTATTGGAGACACTCTCACCAAGCCGTGCTGGCGATTTCAAGGTCTGTCCTCAGCTGTTCAAATTCAAGGCAATCGACAGGATTGAAGTCCCGCCGACCGTCTATCAAGCACGGGGCACCACGGCCCACCTCGCTCTGCAATGGTTGTTCGATCTCTCCGCTGAAAAGCGAACCCCGGAAACCCTGTACGAGCTATTCCGCAAAGCGTGGGTTGAGCTACGCGACGAGGAGTACCCGGAACTCTTTGACAACACCGCAGAGGAAAGGGAATGGGGGCTGGAGAGCCTCAAAGTTTTGGCGAACTACTTCCTTATCGAGGATCCCACCCAGCTCGAACCTCTGGACCGGGAACTGGATATGACCGAAGATCTGGGCGAAATGACCATTCGAGGTATTTTGGATCGCATGGAAGAAGAGCCGGATGGTTTAGTTATAACCGACTACAAGACGGGCAAAGCACCACCGGCGCAGTATGCCATTCCCGCCTTTTTTGCGCTCAAGATCTATGCACTTCTGATTCGCAAACGGATCGGCCGCACCCCGGTGCGCCTCAAGCTGATGTATCTCAACGGGCCGACGGTCTATCAGATACCTGTTACCGACGCCCAACTCGACGCCACGCAGCGAAAGCTCGAGGCGCTGTGGGCCGCCATCAATCGGGCAATCGTGGCCAACGACTTCCCACCCCGGCCCGGCAAGCTCTGTGGCTGGTGCTCGTTCCAAGACCGCTGCCCCGCTTTCGCCGACAAGCCGGACGACGTAGCCGCAGCGTCGTGAGCCAGCAGCCAGCCGCGCCCACCATCGCCGTTGCGCCCGATCAGTGGCACGATGCCATCGCTCTGGTCGGGGGACCCCAGATCGTTGTCGGTGGTCCCGGCACCGGCAAAACGGAGTTCTTGGTGCGGCGTGCCATCCACCTCCTGACCGTCAACCAGGTCAGACCCGAGGCGATCACCATCCTTGGCTTTTCTCGCCGCGGCGTCGATGAGGTGCGAACTCGAATCCGCGCCGGCATCCCGGCCACTATCGGCGAGCTAGATGTCGCTACCTTCCATTCATTTGCCGCCAGACTCGTCGAACATCACGCCGAGCAGGCTGGCTGGGCCGAGAGCCCACAGATTCTGACCGGACCGGAGCAGGTGGCCCTGGTGCATCAGCTACTCGCCGCTGAGGACCCGACATCATGGTCGGCGGCGTTTTCCCAGTTGCTCGCCACCCAGACCTTTGCCAGGGAAGTCACCGATTTCATCTTGCGGGCCGCCGAGCAGATGCACACGTCGGCGTCGCTCGGAAACATGCGACGGGATGATTGGAAGGGACTCCCACAATTCCTCGACACCTACACCAACGAGCTCCGGAACATTGACCGGATTGACTACGGCACGCTCATTTCGACCGCAGTACGGCTGCTCGAATCACCTGATTTGCCGACCTCTGAGGCTGCGGGTACCGGGTACGTGCTTGTCGACGAATACCAGGACACCACAACCGCCCAGGTACGGCTCCTCCAAGCCCTGCAAAGGCGGGGTCGACATGTCGCAGCTGCTGCCGATCCCTATCAGTCGATATACAGCTTTCGGGGGGCAACGGTTGAGAATGTGGCTGCCTTCTCCGCCGATTTCGGATCGGCCGAGGAGGCCGCAACCCAGATCCTCCTGACGACATCCTTCCGAACACCGAGAACAATTCTTGCCACCGCCGTTGCTGTGACTACAGGCGACCTTCCCGGCGCTACCGGTGCCGTCACGCCCGCTCCCGGTGACGGCGTCGTCGAGGCCTACCTGTTCAACCAGCAGGTAGAAGAAGCAGAGTGGATAGCTGCCGAAGCACAGCGTCTCCACCTCGCCGAACGCATCCCGTACAGCAGGATCGGCGTCTTCGTTCGCGGCAAACGCCGTTTCCTGGCGGACATGTCACGAGCTCTCGAGCGACGCCACATCCCACACGAGCTTCCTGGCAGTCGGCTCACCGATCAGCCTGCGGTGCGGTTTCTCCTTGACCTCGCTGTTGCCGCAACACGTTGCGATGGGGCGACAGCGGCCAATCAATCCTTCCGCAGAGTTCTGCTTGGCTCCCGAGTCGGCTTGACCATCGGAGCCTTCCGGGCACTGGAGAGGAGCGCCAGAGCGTCAGGCGCATGGGCTCCCGCAATTAGGGCCAACCTTCCCGAGTGGGCGCCACTTGCCGGCCTCATCGAAGATGCGAGCTGGGCAGACCAAGTTCCGGCAATCCAAGGTCTCTGGCGGGTGTGGAGTGAACTCCCCGGCATCGATGACATGGTCAACGACCCCGAAGAGTCAGAAGAACGGGCCGCCTGGCGGTCGCTGGCGCAAGTGCTCAATCGATGGGAGGAGCGCAACCCGCAAGGAACACTGCTCGATTACCGCCGCCTGGCCGAAAGCGAGGACTTCGAAGCCCAACCTCTCCTCAGCTATCGGCGCCCCGACGGTGATCGACTGACACTGACCACGCTCCACCAGGCAAAGGGACTGGAACTCGATGTCGTGTTTATCGCCGACGCTGTTGACGGTGTCTTCCCGGATCTGCGCTCTCGCGACTCCTTGCTCGGCGTGAGGCACCTGCTCCCCCACGTCCCAACCGACACTGCCGAATACCGTGCGTTCCGCCTTCAGGAAGAAAGCCGTCTCGCCTACACCGCTATGACCAGGGCCCGCCGCCGCGTCGTGTGGACCGCAACCGAGCGTGGCCTCGACGACGGCCCCGGTCGGCCCAGCCGTTTCTTCACAAAGATCACAGAAATCATTGACCAGCCGCCAGCTCGACCCACAGCTCAGATCGAGATATGCGATGGCGCCAGCAGCACGGCACGCCTTCCGGTGACTGCTGGTGAGGCTGAATCCGCGCTCCGTCGCTGCCTCATCGATGTTGCAGCATCTTCGCCGTCGCGTCTCGCGGCGCTTACGACACTGGCGGTTGGGCCGCGCTGGGACCTGCGTCCTCCGCAATCCTTCAACGGTGTTCCCTCCCGGGGACGTAACGACGGACTCATTGGGCCCGAGCCGGTGCTCTCACCATCACAAGCTCAGGGGTATGAGCTGTGTCCCCGACGCTACGTGCTCGAACGACGGCTCAAGGTGGGCTCCGATAGTTCGATCCATGCCACCTTCGGAACACTGATCCATGATGTCCTGGAGGCAGTCGAGAAACGCGCGGTGGCCGATGGTCGGTCACACAGCTCGTTGGACGAAGCTCGCCAAGAGCTGAGTGTCCAATTCGATCCGCACGACTTCGATGGTCCGCCGTATTCGGATTCGTGGCTCGGGCGGGCCCATTCCGGACTCGCCAGGCTTTATGAGAACTGGCCAGCACCCAAGCGCCGCGGTGCGGTGCTGGAGCACAAGCTCGACACCGAAATAGCGGGGGTGAAGTGGACCGGGCGCGCTGACAGGATCGACGTCTCACCGGCCGGCGTGACCGTGGTCGACTACAAGACGAGCCGAAGTCCGGTGACGATGGCCGAGGCAAGTGGGTCCCTCCAGCTTGGATTCTATGCGTTGGCCGCACAACGTGACGATCAGCTGAGCGCTCTTGGAGAGGTCGTCGGTGCCGAGCTTTGGTACCCGATGGCAAACAACAAGAAGGTCGCCATCCGCAAGTTCAAGATGGAAGGGCTTGGCGAGGTGGAAGAGCGTCTGTCCGCAATCGCTATCGGAATCCAAAACGAGGACTGGTCGCCAAATCCCGGGCCGCACTGCGACCGGTGCGGGCTGCGTGCGGTATGCCCGGCGTGGGCAGACGGAGGCCCTGACTTCCTATGACATTTCACCCAACGCCAGAGCAAAACGCCATTATCGAATATCCGCTGGGTCCGCTGCGGGTCATCGCTGGTGCGGGTACCGGTAAGACAACGACCATCGTCCACCGACTTGCACACTTGGTTAGCGACGGACTCAGTCCGGAGCGGGCAATCGGTATCACCTTCACTAACAAGGCAGCCGAGGAACTGGCTGTACGGCTCCGCGAAGCACTACCCGACTTGGCTGAGGCCGGACGCGAGGTCGAGGTCACTACCTACCACGGCTTTGCCTATGGGATCCTCCAAGAGTTCGGAGCGATCGTCGGCGTTGAACGCGATACCGACATTGTTGGTCCTGGTTATGTGCGCCAGCTAATCCACGAGGCCATCGCTGAGGGTGAGTACGCACATCTCGATCTCACCTGGATTCCCTCACGAGTCGATGAGGCCGCCGACCTTGCATCGCAACTCGCCCGCAATCTACGGACTGCCGACGACCTGCTTGCGATTGCTCCCCACGATGACGTCTCGGCCGTTCGTGCCGAGGTTGCCCAGATTGTGCAGCGCTACGAGATTCACAAACGCAACCTTGGCGTCCTCGACTACGGCGATCTCATCCTGCTCACACATCGTCTTCTGACCGACCACCCGGGAGTGGCGTTGCGAATCCGAGACCGGTACTCGGTTGCCCTTCTCGATGAGTATCAAGACACCGACCCCGCCCAACGTGAGCTGCTCCGGGCGGTGTTTGGTGATGGCTTTCCGGTAACCGCCGTCGGTGACGCCGATCAAACCATCTACGAGTGGCGCGGCGCATCAACAGAGAACTTCGACAATTTCCCGA
>JASJHC010000167.1:0-4866 GCA_033791245.1 Acidimicrobiia bacterium
CTCGCCCCCCGCCGACGCCTTCCCGGGGGCCGCAGCCGCGGCCACCACAACCTCGACCACTCCACCGGCGGTCAGCGACTCTGATACAGAAACGACGACTACCACCAGCACCACTACCACCACAGCCGCCCCGGAGCCTTCCAGTCCAGTGGTTGTAGGGTCGGGTGGCTTCTACGGCATCGATCACACGGCGGAGGGAACTGCTGCTGTCTATGAGCAAGATGGTGCCTACGTGCTCCGCTTCGAAGACGACACCGATATCCAGAACGGGCCGGACCTGTTTGTGTGGCTATTGGAATCAGACAGCTACGACGGGGGCAGCCCCGGCGAGTTCATCGACCTCGGCAAGATCAAAGGCAATGTCGGTGGCCAAAACTATGAGCTCCCGGCAGAGTTCGATCCAGAGGTGCACCAATTCGTGCTGATCTGGTGCAAGCGCTTCTCAGTTCCATTCGCCGCCTCGCCCCTGATCTGAGCACCCTCGGCCGACAGCCCGCCGACGGTGGGAAGGTGGGGCTGTCCGAAGGAAGGGGATGTGCGGGAACTCCAGAAGATTCGTCCGAACCACCATGTGGTACGTTCGGGCAGCGAGCCGAAGGAAATGATGCCACGGGAATTGCAGCTTGAGGGTCCCCACAGAATCCGACTCGCAGCCTATGACGAGCCAACGCTAAGACCCAACGAGATTCGAGCACAGGCGATCGTGAGCGGTATCAGCCATGGGACGGAACTGAACCTCTATCGCGGATCCTCCCCGTTTCAGGACAAGCACTTTGACGACGATCTTCGCGTGTTCCTACCCGGCTCCAATCGCACCGACTACACGGAGCGACTCGGCTACGAATGGGTCGGGCGGGTAACTGAAGTGGGCGCCGAGGTCAGCCATCTCCAGGTCGGCGACCTGGTTCATATGCTTTTGCCGCACCGGGAGTCCCACACGTTCGATCCCGCGGACTGGCCTGACACCGGTCGCATTGAGCCGTTGCCACCGAACATCGAAGCCGAGGATGCAGTATTCCTCGCTCTTGCCGGGGTCGCCCTGCAAGCGGTGCACGACGCCAGCATCAAAGTGGGTGACCGTGTGACCATATTCGGGGCTGGAGCGATCGGTCTGATGGCAGTCCAGTTGGCCCGCATCAGCGGAGCGTCCTGGATCGATACCGTCGACCCATTGCCGCTACGTCGAGAGCTTGCCCTGGCATACGGAGCCGACCGCTCTTTGGATCCCAACTCGTGTGATGTCGGCTACGAGGTTAAACACGCCAGTTCCCATCGCGGCTCGGACGTCGCAATCGAGGTCTCCGGTCGCTACGAAGCCCTCCACGAGGCAATCCGCTCTGTGAGGAAGGCGGGCTTGGTCGTTGCCGCCGGTTACTACCAGGGTGGAGGAACACCACTACAGCTGGGTGCGGAGTGGCACCACAACCGCATCACCATGATCTCGAGCATGGCGGTGTGGGACTGCCCTCATCGTGAGTACCCGGCCTGGGATCGAAACCGGATTCATGCAACCGTGGTCGACCTTCTGGCACAACGGAGACTCATTACAGACGGGATGATCAGCCATCGCATCCCCTTTGAGGAGGCCGCCGAGGCATACACTTTGATCGACCAAGATCCCGCCGCGGTGATCAAGGTCGTGCTCACCTATTGACCGGGGATTGTCTAGAGCAATTGCTTCGAACGATGCAGCCACCTCAGCGTTTCCTGGCGTGGCAGAGGGCGCTCGCGCTGCTGCCAGAATGACCGCACTACATCGTAAGCGCGGCATGGCAGACAAGCTGATTGAAGGGGCTCGCAACTTCCGCGACCTGGGCGGATATCGAACGACCGCCGGAGAGGTTGTCCGCTGTGGGCGCGTCTTTCGCGCCGCACACTTGGCCAATCTGACCGATGGTGATCTCGAGACCTTCACGAAACTCGGGATCAGGACCGTTGTCGATTTTCGGCCGAAGGATCTGACCGGCCACAACCGGTTGCCGGAAGGGGTTCGATACCTCACGCTTTACTTCCGTCTCAAAGTTGGTATAGACATATGTACAACTTTAGACACGAGTCTATTCCAACATCCAGACAGAATTCTGAAGTAACATCAGAAAGAGCCAAGGAAACAGGTCATGAAACGCCTCCCTGAAGACCTATCGCAGAAACTCATCGAAGCTTCCGAGAAGCTGTCGGGCACCAATCTCGATATCAGCATTGACGAAATAGCCCAGCTCGCCGATGTCCCCAGGGCCACGCTTTACTACTACTTCTCCGGCAAGGACGACCTCATTGGGTTCTTCCTTTCTGACAAGCTCAACCGGGCCTCGATTGCCGTACAAAAGGCCATCAGCTCCGAAGGCACAGTGGTAGAACGGCTGGAGAGGACTCTCACCTCCGTGATGGAAGTAATGGCAGCACACCCGACGCTGTGCACCGAGATGCCTGTTGCCATCAAAGAAGCGGGCAAATACGAGGACGTAGTCAACGGCGCAGACCGACTGATGCTCGCCCCGCTCCGTGAACTACTCATCGAGGGCAAGGCAACCGGCGAGTTGACGATTCCAGATGTCAGTACCGCTGCCATCGCCCTCATGGGCGCGGTGAACATGGTCGCCATGTTCCAACTTGTGCAGACCGGCACTCTTGATGTCGAGAAGACCAACGAAGCACTAATCCCCCAACTCATCCAGGGGCTGTTGCCGCGCTAGCGGTCGACGCTCCGAATCTCGAGACCGGTGACGTTGAGATCGATCATTAGCGAGCAATCCCCTGGCCCGGGACAGGTCATTGAGCACGAGCCGGCCGATCCACAGGCATCGATCGGCTCAGGGTCGGTGATTTCCGGCGCCAACCGGCCCGAAGCGCGCAGCGCATCCAACATCGACGCCACCTCGCCGGGGGCGATGCCCATTCGAATGGCCAGATCGATGCCGGTCACCGGACCGCGTGACGCTTCGATCTCTTGGAGGAGGGTCGCAAGCCTCATCCGAGCCCCAGCAACGAGCCGCCCTGGTACACGATGAATGCGCCAAACCAAGCGATCACGAACTGACCGGTGACACTGATCCACATCCACTTCGTGCCGAATTCCTGTCTGAATGCTCCCACCGCAGCCAAACAAGGGGTGTAGAGCAAGACAAACACCATGAAACCCAGTGCGGCAAGCGCTCCGCTACCACCGCTGCTTTGATCAAAAGAAGTGCGTACCGCAGTCTGCAACGCACTGTCGGTGTCATCAGTTAGGTCGACAAAGTCGAGTCCAACCACCCTCGGTAGTGAAAGCACGGTATCTCGCCCCGCCTCAACAAAGGACGACCCAATCTCAACCACGTCATCAACAAACCCGGAGGACGACTCAGCTGCGGTGAACCCTTCGACCGCATAGAGCTGTGCCATCGTGCTGACCACGACCTCCTTGGCCACAAACCCAGAGAGCAATGATCCAGATTGCTCCCAGTCGCCAAACCCAAGCGGCTCGAGCGCCGGGGCGACTCCTTTGCTGACCAGACCAAAAGCGCTGTCCTCAACCTCGGTGTCGGCGAAGCCGCCATCACCAGTCAACGGGATCGCCAGCAGAACCCAGACCACGATGCTGGCAACGAGGATCGTGGTTCCCGCACCCTTGATGAAAGAACCGGTGCGCTGCCGAACCAGTATCCACACGGTGCGCAGGTTGGGCAGGCGGAATTCGGGCATGACCATCACAAATGGGGATGGATCTTCATCACGTAATACGGTGCGACTCAGCAAGAACCCAATCAACACCGCCACCGCAATACCAAGCACATACATACCAAACACAACCATGCTCTTGGCGTCCGCAAAAAAGACGGTGGCCAAAAGTACATAGACCGGGAGCCTGGCTCCACACGACATGAACGGCGTGATCAAGCCCGTGAGGAGACGGTCCCGCGACGAGTCGAGTGTGCGAGTGGCATAAATCGCAGGAACGGTGCAACCAAAGCCGACCATCATCGGCAAGAACGCCTTGCCGGGAATGCCGACAGCCCGCATCGCCCTATCCATCACTGCGGCGGCCCGTGACATGTAGCCGGTGTCCTCCAGCAGAGCCAGCATGAGATAGAGGGCAAACAGGACCGGGACAAAGACCAGGACACCCCCGACGCCAGCCAGCACCCCGTCAACAAACAGGCTCTCCACCCAGCCTCCATCGAGACCGGCCACACCCAACAGGCTGACAGTCCAGCGACTAATCGGCCCCGAGATCGTGGCATCGACCCAGTCGAGGTATGGCGCGGTCACGTCGGCGGTGACCCGGAGCACGACCCACATGACTGCAAGAAAGACCGGAATTCCCAGCAGGCGATGAGTGAGCACACGGTCGACCCGATCGGACCAGGTGGTTGTGATGACGTAGGTGCCGGTCATCTCGCTGACCAGATCCGTTATCCAGCCAAACCGATGCTCAGCAAGCTCCATCTCGCATCCGAAGCTCGTCTCGGCGGCTATTCCGTCCCTGTCTGCTGCGGCTGCGGCGAGAATCTCGTGGCCACCGGGCAGATCAGCGAGCTTGGCTCTCATGACGGTATCGCCGGCAAGGAGCTGGAGCGCGGCCCAGCGCGGTGAGCCTCGCTGCGCAATGCCGGGCCGGGCAATGATGTTCTCGACAAGGCCACCAATGTGCCGTTCCACAACCGAGCCGTAGTCAATGACCAAAGGCTCCGGCGTGCGTTGCAACGAGCGAGCGATTGCTTGCTTCAGATCATCGATGCCTTGGCCCCGTCTGGCGACGGTGCGGACGACCTCGACACCAAGCCGGTCCGCAAGCACCTCATCGTCGATATCGATGCCCCGGCGCTCGGCGACGTCAACCATATTGAGGGCAACCACCTGCCGGTGACCGGCCTCGGCGATCTGGGC
>JASJHC010000168.1:0-14306 GCA_033791245.1 Acidimicrobiia bacterium
GTTCGGCGACGGTGCGTAGGGTCGCGAGATCGGTTGGCATCAACGCCAGCGTGGTGACCGGCGATTCTTGCCATGCTTCGAGGCGATCTCGAATCATTTCCTTTGTGCCGATGAGGCTCAGTTCGTCGACAAGGGCGTCCGGGACTGAATGGATGGCTTCCATCTTCTTGCCGGACAAATAAAGGTCCTGAATCTTCGCCGCCTCCTTCTCGTAGCCGTAGCGACAGGCGAGGTCGTTGTAGAAGTTCTTCCCCTTGGCGCCCATGCCGCCGAGGTACAGCGCCAACGTCGGTTTGATCTGGTTGCGGGCTGAGTCGACGTCGTCGGTGACGATTGCCTGCAGTGAGGCGACAGTATCAAAGCGTTCGGCCTTGTTGTCTTCACCGGACTTGGCGAAGCCATCTTGCAGTAGCGGCCCGTAGATATCGTTCGATCGTTGCGGGGAGTAGAAGATGGGAAGCCATCCGTCGGCAATCTCAGCAGTGAGGGAGACATTTTTCGGACCTATGGCAGCCAGATATATCGGCACGGGGTGTGAGGGGTGAGTCATCAGCTTGAGAGGCTTGCCAAGACCGGTGGCGTCATCTCCGGCATAGGGGATTTCGTAGTGGGAGCCGTGGTGAACAAGTGGTTCTTTGCGGGCTACTGCGGTCCTGACGATCGAGACATACTCGCGGGTCTTGCCAAGCGGTTTCCCGTAGGCCACGCCGTGCCAGCCCTCGACAACCTGCGGTCCTGATAGGCCCAGTCCCAATAGGAACCGACCACCGCTCAGTTCGTTCAGAGTGACTGCGGTCATCGCGGTCATCGCCGGAGTGCGGGCCGGCATCTGCAGGATGCCCGCTCCGACATTGATCTTCGTGGTGCGAGCGGCAATCCAAGAGAGCACCGTGACGGCATCGGATCCCCACGCTTCGGCGACCCACACCGACGAGTAACCGAGCCGCTCGGCTTCTTCGATGAAGGTGAGGTCGGTTCCGGCTCCGCCGCCCCAATACCCAACGTTGACGGCGAGCTTCATCGGTTCCCTTTTGATCGGTCCCAGGCGTTGATCGAGAAAGTAGCACGCTGCGATATCGAGGTTCGTGGTTTTCTGTCAGACCTTGTGGATAAGTTGTAGTCAGGCTGATAGGAGAACGGAATGATCATCGACTGCAACGCCTGCAATATGCAGGAGACAACTGCCTGCGACACGTGCATCGTGCCTGTGTTGCTTCATCAGATGTCGGGGCCCTTTGAGCTCGACCATGACGAGGCCGCCGCGTTTGACAACCTTGCCGATGCCGGATTGGTCGCCCCGCTGCGGTTGGTACCGATATCAGGAGAGTCTTCCGCCGCCGCCAGCTAGGCCAAGTGAATGGTGAGCCGGGGTAGGAAGAATGCGATCAACGGACCGATGGCAACGGCGAAGGCAACCGTGCCAACACCAACCGTGCCACCTAGTAGCCAGCCGATGGCGAGAACGGAGATTTCGAGGCTGGTCCTGACCACACCGATGTGGAGACCTCTCCTGGCTAGACCTGTCATCAAGCCGTCGCGGGGACCAGGACCCATGCCCGTACCGATGTAGAGGCCAGACCCCAGCCCGATGAGCGCGATTCCACCAAACATCGCAAGCCATCTCACCGGGAGTGAACCGAGAGGGTCGGGCAAGAGCAGCAGCGACACATTCAAGACGTTGCCGATCAGCACTACGTTGAGGATGGTGCCCAAGCCAAATCGTTCTCGGAGGGGGATCCAGAGGAGAAGAACGACCAGGCCGGTGAAGATAGTCACGGTTCCCATGGCGGCACCCGTCTTCTCCGAAATCCCCTGGTGAAAGACCTGCCACGGCGACAGTCCCAGATCGGCCCGGACCATCAGAGCGATGCCAACCCCGAATGCGACTAGTCCCGGCAGCAATTGCCCAAGCCGACGGGGGAAACGTTGTGTTGGTAGGGGGAGCACGGTGGGGCAGTGTATCTACTGCGGGCGACATGACGCTTCGATCGATGAATAGGCTGGACAGGTGGATACCTATCAACAACTTCGAGTTCTTGCCGAGGGCCTCGGTGTCGCGGGCTTCGGAGTGACCTCTGCCGAACCGTTCAACGGCGTGGCCGAGACGATCAAGGCGAGACGTGAGGCCGGTCTGGGGGGCAAGCTCCAGTTCACCTACAAGCAACCGGATGTTGCTGCCGACGTTCGGCAGTCGTTGGCCGGGGCGGAATCCATTGTGGTGGTTTCGTGGTCATATATGCCTGCAGCTGGCTCTCCAGGCGCACCAGCACCGGGTCAGGGTCGGATCGCTCGATTCGCAACGGAGGACCACTACCGGGGACTGTGCGATGCGCTTACGCAAATCCAGCAGCACCTTGTGGCTGCCGGCTGGAAGGCGGAGGTGCTGGTTGATGACGACCGGCTTGTTGACCGTGCCGCCGCGGTGCGAGCCGGCATAGGTTGGTGGGGTAAGAGTTCGATGGTTCTCGATCCGCGGCACGGTCCTTGGCTACTCCTCGGCTCAGTGGTGACCAACGCTCCGCTCCCTGTGAGCGAGCCGATGAGCCGAGATTGCGGGACTTGCGATGCATGCATTCCGGCATGTCCGACCGGAGCCATTGTTGCGCCCGGTGTCCTTGACGCTTCGCTGTGTTTGGCACACTGGTTGCAGATGCCGGGCACCATTCCGATCGAGTTGCGCGAGGCGGTCGGCAATCGGGTCTACGGGTGCGACGACTGCCTCGAGGCATGTCCGCCCGGTTGGAAGCGATTAATCGACGTTCCAGAGGGCCTCGGCCAGGTAGATCTCTTGAGCCTGTTGGCGGCCGACGATCAGGCGCTTCTGAAGACGTACGACCACTTCTACATACCAAGGCGACGGCCGCGCAATCTGCGTCGGAACGCCATCGTGGCTCTCGCAAATTCCTCTGCGTTAGCCAGAAGTGATGGCGGCAGCGACGCTGACGGGATCTCTCAAGCCATCGCGGTCCTCGCTGGGTACCTTGGTCATCCAGATGGGATCTATCGATCGCATGCGGCGTGGGGGTTGGGCCGCATCGGAGGGCCGACGGCGGAAGGCTTGCTGCGCTACCAGGCTGCCCGCGAGAGAGACGAGTCGGTCGCTACCGAGATCCGGTCGGCCCGCGCCAACCTGGCGAAGTCGTCGACAGTTCGGTCTACGCTTCATCCTGGTACCGATTCGGCCGATACTGGATCGATCGCGAATGAGGAAGGTCACCGATGATTGCCATTTATGCCGTATGCATCGTGCTTGGCGTCATCGGCATCTTCACGTGGATAACCATGGGCCTGGTTTCGAGTTCTTGGGGCGACAAGAAGCATCTTGATCCGGAGCAACGCTTCGGGGCTAAGGGTAGGTACGTCGTCGCCGGTCTCTCCGGGTTCGGGTTAGCGGGTATGTCCGCTTCTTTTGGCGGCTGGAACGACGGTCTGGCGATCGTGGCAGCGTTGGGTGGGGCGGCTGGCGCTATTGCTGCTGCCATTTATCTGGGTTTCGAAGAGGACCCGGATGGAGACACGGCTTGATCCGGCTCGTCTCGGACGTGCATGGCGCCGTCGCCGCCTTGGCTCGGGAAGCCCCTGGCGATAGCCCATTGTTGGTGCTTGGCGACCTCATCAATTTCATTGACTATCGCGACAACGAAGGGATCGTCTCTGAGGTTGCGGGGCAGGACTTCGTCGACAAAATCGTGAGTTTTCGATCCGTTGGCGATTTCACCGCAGCCGGGGAGCTGTGGCGCAGCCACAGCAAGGGACGAGAAGACGAGTTCAAAGGGCGCTACGTCGCGGCCATCGCCGAGGCCTATGCCGAGATTTGCGCCACTCTTGATGGTGTGGAGGCCTACGTCACCTACGGCAACGTTGACAACCCGGCAGTCTTGGAATCACATCTGCCGGACAGCGCGGTGTTCGTGGAAGCTGGCGTCTTCGAGATTGATGGCATGACGGTAGGGATTGTCGGCGGTGGTGTGCCGACCATCAATTCGCCAGGCGAAATCAGTGATGACGAGATGGCGGAGCGTCTCAAGGGAATCGGCCCGGTCGACATGTTGTGCACCCACGTTGCTCCGGCGATCCACCCTCTAGCTACCGATGTAATCGGCGGTCGGGCAAAGGGATCGCAAGCAGTTCTCGGTTACATAGAGCAGTACCAGCCAAGGTTCCACTACTTCGGAGACATCCACCAGCCGCAAGCTGTTAGTTGGGGCATCGGGGCAACCCTGAGCAGAAACATCGGCTACTTTCGGGCGACCGGACGCGTGTTTGTCCATGATGCCGGTTGACTTGGAAAGCCTGGCGGCGGGCTACCAACATCGCCCGACCTCCGCTGCAGCACTGACCAGAGCCCGGCTGGCAGCAGGCTCCGCCTGCTTAGTCCCAGGTGACGTGGCTCTCGACATCGGCGGTGGTCGTGGTCACCATGCAGCCACATGGCTTGAGAGCGGCGCTCATCCTGTTGTTGTGGATCCATCGTATGGGATGAGTCAGGCGGCGAACCAGCACGATGGTGTGGACACGGTGCGGGCTGAGGCGCAGTACCTGCCGTTCCGCAACGACACCGTCAAGTTGACCTATTTCCACTTGTCGTTGCACTACGGCGACTGGAAAGCGGCATTGGATGAAGCCGTCCGGGTCACGGTCGCTGATGGAGAGTGTTGGATCTGGACCATGGGCGAGGAGCACCACAGGTCATCGTTCCTGGCGAAATGGTTTCCTTCGGTTGGGGACATCGATACACGCCGCTTCCCAGACCCAGAAGAGGTCGCTGTCTACCTTGATACGATCTGCACCAGTGCTGCGATCGAAAAGGATGTCGAGTCGAAGGTCATGGCAGCATCACAATGGCGGAGTGCTGTTGAGGCGAGATTTATTAGCACGTTGCAGCTAATTCCCGATGACGAATACCGGTCAGGTCTGGTCGCATATGACCAGGCCTACCCTGACCCAAACGAGAAGGTCGAGTATCTTCTGACCTTTGATCGAATACGAGCGATCATCTAACTAGCTACGCTTGCCATAGTGAGCATTTATCCGACTATGCTTGCAATTGCTAGCAGCGGAGAGGATATAGTCATGGCGATGGAAGGCACGGTTCAAAGCATCGAAGTGTCTGCCGATGCCCAGACGATCTACGAGATTGCGCTTGACTTGGATGCGTATCCCGATTGGGCGACTGGCGTCAAAGAAGTCGAGATCGAAGAAGAAGACGAGCACGGCCGCCCCGCCAGGGTTTCCTTTGTTGCCGACGCAATGATCAAGGAAATCTCCTACACCTTGCTGTACCGCTACGACATTGACGACGGATTCAGCTGGTCGGCTGATCCCGGACGCGACATCAAAGCGATGGAAGGGAGCTATCGATTCGTCGATCTCGAAGAAGGCGGGACCGAGGTCTTGTACGCCCTCAAAGTCGAGCCAGCCTTCACCGTCCCCGGGTTTCTGCGTCGCCAGGCCGAAAAGCAGATCGTCAGCAACGCTCTTCGAGGGTTGAAAAAACGCGCTGAATCCTCGTAGGAACCTCTGATGCGTGTTCTACTGGTCACAGGCAAAGGGGGAGTCGGTAAGACGACCATCGCGGCAGCAACGGCGGTCCACGCCGCCGACCTTGGCTACAGGACGCTGGTCATGTCAACTGATCCTGCGCACTCTCTTGCGGACGCCTTCCAACTCGATTTTGGTGACCATCCCACGCAGGTAACCAATCAACTAGCAGCGCAGCAGATCAACTCGCAACAACGACTCGAAGAGTCCTGGGGTGAGGTGCGTGACGCCCTCACCGACCTCTTCGATTGGTCAGGGTTGAAGGGCATCGAGGCCGAGGAACTGACGGTGTTTCCCGGGATGGATGAGATCTTCTCGTTGGTCAGCGTGCGCGACCATGTCAGGTCGGAGGAATACGATCTGATCGTCGTGGACTGCGCCCCTACCGCGGAAACGCTGCGTTTGCTCAGTTTGCCCGAGGTCCTCTCCTGGTACATGGAAAAGATGTTCCCCATCGGACGTCGTGTTGCCAAGGTGGTCCGTCCGATGCTCTCGAAGGTCACTTCGATGCCCGTCGCCGATGACAAAGTGTTCGAAGCCGTTGCCCGCTTCTACGAGAGACTCGACGGTATTCGCGAGATCCTGTCAGATCCCGAAGTCACGAGTGCTCGACTCGTGATGAACCCGGAAAAGATGGTCATTGCTGAGGCGCGCCGTACCTACACGTATCTCGGCTTGTTTGGCTATGCCGTGGATGCGGCCATTGTGAACCGGGTGCTTCCCGATACCGTGACCGACTCCTATTTCACACGTTGGCGCGAGATCCAAAAGGAGCATCTGGCGTCCGTCGAGGAGGGATTCGCCGATGTGGCTATCCGTCATCTCCGCCTCTTTGACGAGGAGATGGTCGGCATCGATCGTCTCCGTATCGTCGGCTCGGAGCTCTTCGGCGAAGAAGACCCAGTTTCCAAGCTATCTGAGGGACGGCCATTCCGCGTCGAGGACGTTGGTGACGATGTGGTGCTCGTGGTTTCGGTGCCATTTGCGGAACGTGGGGAGGTCGATGTCGTCAGGCACGGCGTGGAGTTGATTGTCACCGTTGGCCCCTATCGACGTTCGATCATCTTGCCCGATTCTCTGGCACGCCGCCACGTAAAGCGAGCTCAGCTCGTAGAAGGCGAATTGCGCGTTACCTTCAGCCTCGAAGGATGACGCGTGCCCTGTGGGCACGCAACGACTTTCCGCTTTGCGGAAACTCGGCGTCGTCGAGCCGGCAGAACAGCGCAAAGGTTGGTGGTCGGGGCACTAGCCTGAACAGCAATGTTGAGAGGTCGCAGCCGTGAATGAAAACAGCGAATATCGTGATGCCTTGAAGATGGGATTTCGTCGCGCCGGTATGCACTGGTTGCGCGCCAGCTACGAGGTCGTCGCAGGTGTTGGGGCGCTCCTCGATGAGGTCGCTCGCTCCCGGCAGGAAGACTCTGCTGAGGAGCCTGACGAAGATGGCGACGGTCCGGTACGTATCGAGCTTGATTGAAGACGAGTCCTGTTGAAGAGGAGTGGCCGTGGTTGCGACTGTTGGGATTGATTTGGGAGGCTCGAAGCTGCTGGCGGTTCGGGTCGAAGACGGTGTCGTGGTCGAGAGAGAACTGTTCGCATCAGCCGGTGAAGATCTGTTGGTGACAGCCAAAGCCGCCATCCGCGAATTGTGGACCGATGATGTTGTTGCGGTCGGTGCTGGTATCGCCGGCCTCGTTCGTTTTCCCGACGGTGTCTTTGTCTGGGGCCCACATGTGGCTGGTTCCAATATTCCGGTACGCCGCATTCTCGAGGACGAATTCGGCGTTCCTGCTGTTGTCGATAATGACGCCAACATGGCTGCTCTCGCCGAGCTTCATCTTGGTGCCGCGGTCGATCGCCGCGATGTGCTCTTGGTGACCTTGGGCACCGGGATCGGGGGAGCCGTGGTCGCCGACGGTGACGTGTATCGGGGGTCCTCGTTTGCTGGCGAATGGGGTCACATGCTCTATCAAGCCAACGGTCTGCAGTGTGACTGTGGCAAGCGTGGTTGTTGGGAGACCGTGGCCTCGGGGCCAGCCCTGGCCCGACTCGGAAGGGAATTCAATTCGCTGAACCCGGACGGGCAATTGGCCCGGACCTTGCGCGACGGCAACTTCAGCGCAGAAACGATCACCTCGGCTGCGGATGCGGGCGACGAGACAGCACGGGGCTTGGTCAGTCAGGTCGGGGCAGCACTTGGCCAAGGGCTGTGCAGCCTCATCGCCATCTTCGACCCTGAGCTGATCGTTGTCGGCGGAGGACTCGGCTCGGTTGGTGAGTCGTTGCTAGGCCCGGCGCGTCGTGTGGCGGCCGATGCCATCCACGGTGGCTCCCACCGGCCGCTGCCCCCAATCGTCGTTGCCGAGCTGGGTCCCGAGTCAGGTGCAATCGGGGCGGCCTTGCTTGCGTCGCAATGGAGAGATCGGGCACTGGCCTAGGGGTAGCAGTGACGAGAATGGGCAGCCAGACAACCATGGAGCGCTTCGACGCCGAAGAGCAGTGACAATCATCACTCCGGTCGAGGGTTAGGCTTGCGACATGGATGGCGAAATCACACCGACACCGGATCAGCCCGACCTCGAACCGAGTTCGTCGGGCGAACTCGTGCCTGCGGACACGACTCTGGCGTTGGTCCAGCATCCTCTCGATACGACCGACCCCTTGCCGATGCGCACCCGGCAGGAGATCCTCAAAGAAGCCGTCCTGTTGGTTCCGAACCTCGGCAAGCTCATGTACCGGCTGCTCCGGGACAAGCGGGTTCCCCGCAATCGACGCCTCGCCATGACATTGGTTGGCGCATATGTCGTCTCGCCGATTGATCTGATCCCAGACTTTGTACCCGTGCTTGGCAGTGTCGATGATCTTCTGGTGCTGGCGTTTGCTGTCGACTACCTGCTGGCGGCGAGTCCTCCGGAGGTTATCGAGGACTATTGGGATGGTTCGCAAGACGGTCTCGAACTTGTGCGCGGTATCGCCGCCTGGGGTGTTGAGATGCTGCCGGATCGGGTCCGCCGCCTGGTCGAGCGTAGATAGAGCAAGAACAGCCGCTGCGGGGCGATCCCCGGCTACTCTCACCGACCATGGACTTTCGAAGAATTAACAACCTGCCGCCGTATGTGTTCGCCGAGGTGAACCAACTCAAGCTGGAGGCGAGGCGAGCCGGCGAAGACATCGTCGATCTCGGCTTCGGCAACCCCGATATCCCATCGCCCGATTTCGTGGTTGACAAGCTCGCCGAGGCTGCCAAGAACGAACGAAACCATCGCTATTCCGCATCTCGCGGTATCCCCAATCTTCGCAAGGCGATTGCCGACCGCTATATGCGTCGTTTTGGAGTCGAGATAGATCCGGAGACCGAGGCAATTAACACCATCGGCGCCAAGGAGGGCCTGTCGCATCTCATGTGGACCCTGGTCCAGCCCGGTGACGTCGCTCTGGTGCCCGAGCCGTCCTATCCGATCCACATCTATGCGGCTGCGCTGGCCGGCGCCGAAGCACGGCGGGTCCCGGTGCTCGACCGCACCGACTACTTCGACCATCTTCACGAGGCGTTCTTGGACTCCTGGCCCCGTCCCCGAGTAATCATTACGTCCTTCCCCCACAACCCGACTACCAAGACTGTGAAACTCGAGTTCTTCGAGAAGCTGGTTGCCTTCGCCAAGGAACATGACGTGATGCTGGTCCACGACTTCGCATACGCCGACATAACGTTCGATGGATACAAGGCGCCGAGCATGCTGCAGGTGCCGGGGGCAAAGGATGTCGGCGTCGAGTTGTACACGTTGACCAAGGGGCACTCGATGGCGGGGTGGCGGGTCGGGTTTGTCGTTGGCAACGCTGAGATGGTGGCGGCGCTCGCCAAGCTCAAATCGTATCTCGACTATGGCACATTCCAGCCGATTCAAATTGCGTCCATCGTGGCACTCAATGAAGGTGACGAGCACGTCCAAGAGGTGCAGGCGGTCTACAAGAAGCGTCGCGACATTCTCGTTGACGGCTTGAACCGTGCCGGCTGGCCCATCGAGAAGCCTCTAGGCACGATGTTTGTCTGGGCCAAGATCCCAGATGAGTACAACCACATGAAGTCTTTCGATTTCACCGTTCATCTGCTGCGCGAGGCCAAGGTGGCGGTAAGCCCTGGCAACGGGTTCGGTCCGAGCGGTGAGGGTTATATCCGCTTCGCTTTGGTTGAGAACGAGCACCGCATCGGACAAGCTGTCCGCGGGATCCGCAAAGCTCTCGACAAACTGACGTCGCTGTAGCCATGGCGTTTTCTAATGGCGTGGCCGACTTTCGGTCCGATACCGTCACTCATCCCACCGACGAGATGCGGGCTGCAATGGCTGCGGCGAGTGTCGGTGACGATGTCTATGGCGAGGATCCAACGGTAAACGCCCTCCAGGAGCAGGTCGCCGAGGTGCTTGGCAAACAGGCCGCACTGTTCACACCGTCGGGAACAATGGCCAATCAGATTGCCATCGGCGCCCAGACCCAGCCCGGTGATGAAGTGGTTTGCGTCGAGGCCGCCCACGTTCGCAACTACGAGCATGGGGGAGCGTCAGCCAACTTTGGGGTTTCGTTCCGGACCGTTGCCAGTCGCAATGGCGAGATGACCCTCGATCAGCTCAAGGAGGCGTGCGCCGGCACCGCCTATCACCTGCCCAAGGTGAGCTTGCTTTCGTGGGAGAACACCCACAATGTGTCGGGCGGGACCGTTGTTCCTCAGCCGGTCCTTGCGGCCGGGTCGGACTACGCCCACTCCATTGGTCTCAACGTGCACCTTGACGGAGCTCGGTTATGGAACGCCGTGGCCGCGTCCGGCTTGTCGGCAGCGACAATCACCGCTCCGGTCGACAGCGTCATGTTTTGTTTCTCGAAGGGCTTGGGTGCTCCGGTCGGCTCCATCCTGGCTGGTTCTGCAGAGTTCATCGGCCACGCCCGTGGCATTCGTTCCCGGTTGGGTGGATCAATGAGACAGGCCGGCGTCATTGCCGCGGCGGCCAAGGTGGCATTTGACAATCGGGACCAGCTAGTGATTCACCACGAGAACGCCAAGCGGCTTGCTGCAGGACTTGCCGACCGGTTCCCCGACGCTGTCGATGCGGAGGCAGTCAAGACAAACATGGCCGTCGTCCACGAAGCGGGGTTGCCGTGGTCGGCGGACCGATTCACAGCCGCTCTTGAGGATGCAGGTGTGCTGACAGCGCTCATAACCCCAGGAGTGCTGAGATTCTGCACCCACCACAATGTCGACGCGACCGATGTCGATCGCGTGTTGGCGGTTGCCGATTCCTTAGGGTGAAACGCAGCCAGGCATGTCGGTGACAGCCTGCCGGGCGAGGCGGATGTGCTGGCCGTATCGGGCGTGCTCGACGAGCTCGTGATATCTGGCATGTACGGGATTACCGGAGGCGCTCAAGTAGTTGATCATGCTGTTGACAAGCGAGTCACCGCGATAGCCCGATTCGACCGAGAAGCGGAGCGCATCGGTGGCGCAGCGCCTGGCGACGGAGTGGTTGATCAGGGCATGGCCGTCTTCATGCTCTCGGGTTCCAGCGGTACTCCCAAACCCCGGAACCAGCTCAACGGTGACCACGACGATGGTGACGGTATCGCTATCGAGTTGGATGTCGTATACCGCAGTTGCCGTGGCCGCTGCTTCGCCATTGTCGAACATATCAACCGGTGCGGAGGCGACCTGGCGGAGCATGTCGTCGTGTTGGTCCATCCTCTCAAGTGCGCTTGCGATGCGGTTGTCTCTAACGATCGCTGCTGTTGCGCGCAGCTCTGCGTGTAAGTCCGATACGATCCGGTCCACCGATGGCGAGCGCGGGAGGTGGAGGATCACGTCATCGGCTGCGAGCACGACAACCGGAGTGTCGGCGTTCACCTCAGATCCGAACCAGGCACCCGCCACCCACATTGTGGTAGTCAACGCAAGCGCGGTGATCAACAGTCGTCGCATCACGCTCCTTCGGCACACAGGCAAGAAACCTTTCGCAACTCAGTAACTGTTCTTACGGCACAGGAGTCAGACAACCCGATGCAATACGCAGTTCTATTCCCAGGACAAGGAAGCCAGTCCGTCGGCATGGGTGCCGACGTGTTCGCCATGCGCCCTGACCTTCTCGGATCAGCCGCTGATGAGGTTCTGGGTTGGTCACTAGCCTCAGTGTGCGCCAACGGTCCGGGGAGCGAACTCGTCCGCACCGATCGGGCGCAACCTGCTCTGTACGGCGTGGCGTATGCACTCTGGGAGGCCTTTGCCGTTCGTGCTCCGCACCCGCCATTGGCAGCCGCCGGTCACTCGCTCGGTGAGTACACCGCGCATGCCGCTGCCGGTGCCCTCTCCTACGTCGATGGTCTCCGACTTGTTGCTGCTCGTGGCAGAGCCATGGCCACAGCCACCGAGACGGCAGTTGGGACCATGGCCGCGGTGATGGGTGCTGATCTTGAGAAAGTCGAGGGTGTCGCTGCTTCCCTGCGGGAGGACGGGGCAGAACTCTGGGTCGCCAACGTCAACGCCCCCGGCCAAACCGTGGTCGCCGGAAGCGAGGAAGCTGTCGCCCGTCTTGTCGAAAATGCACGGGACCTAGGATTGCGGCGCGTGATCAAGCTCAATGTGGCAGGGGCATTCCACACCCCAATGATGGAATCCGCTCGTCACGACTTTGAGGCTGCACTGACTGGTGTCGAGTTCGGGGCCGGTGCGTTCCCGGTCTACTCAAATCTAAAGGCTGCACCTGCGACCGACGTAGCGGGTTCGCTGGCGGGTCAGCTAGTTGGGAAGGTCAGATTCAGCGACTCGTTGCTGGCAATGGCCGATGCCGGAGCGGAAGCCTTTGTCCACATCGGACCCGGCGACGTAACCGCCGGGATGGCGAAACGCACCGTTAAGGGCGCAACCATTATTACCGTGTCGTCGCTCGACGACATCGGCGCGGCAGTGGGGGAGCTAGCCGTAGTATGAGTTTTGGGAAGGGAGCCTGATGCGCCATGCAACCATCATCGGCTGGGGCGCGTATACGCCACCAGCTGTTCTTAGCAATGCAGACCTTGAAACGGTCATCGACACCAACGATGAGTGGATCACCTCGCGCAGCGGTATCAAAGAGCGGCGTATTAGCCATGTTTCCAATGCGGAGATGGCAACGGCGGCCTCCCGCCAAGCTCTAGCTGCAGCCGGTCTCGATGCGACCGATATCGATCTCATCATTGTCGCCACATGCAGCCCAGATCGGGCGCTGCCGTCGGTGGCCGCATATGTCCAGCGCGAGCTTGGGGGTATCGGAGCCACGATGGATCTCAACGCCGCATGCAGCGGGTTTGTATACGGGCTCAGCGTGGCCGATGGGATGATCGCGGCAGGGACGGCGAGCAGGGCCCTCGTTATTGGGGCTGAGCGACTGTCGTCTTATCTCGACCTAACCGACCGAACCACCGCCGTCCTTTTTGGTGATGGAGCTGGAGCTGTGGTGGTCGAGGCCACAGAAGAATCCCATGGTGTCTTGGCTTCGAATCTGCATTCCGATGGCAGCCTCACCGAGATTCTCACGATCCGCGGCGGCGGAACCGAAAATGCTTTTGACGAAACCATTCCGCTCACAGTGACCATGGAGGGTCGCGAGATCTTCCGCCATGCCGTCACCAGGATGGGCGAAGGGGCTACGACGGCGATCGCTGCTGCTGGTCTCGAGGTGGATGACATCGATGTACTGATTTCCCATCAAGCCAACATCCGGATCATCGATGCCACTGCAAAGAGGCTGAAGGTGAAACCTGAGAAGGTCTATACCAACATCCATGCCTACGGCAACACGTCGGCTGCCAGCATTCCTATCGCCCTGTCGGAGGCACTCGATCAGGGTGTTATTGAGCCGGGGGACTTGGTCGCATTCGTTGCGTTTGGCGGTGGTCTCACTTGGGGCGCAAGCGTCGTTCGGTGGGGGGACAGGGCTACGCGGATCGCAACTGCCGACTATGGCCTTCCTGGTACTAACAAGACGGGCCTCGAGCTTCTCTCCGAGCGTACCCAAGGTCTTGGGGTCTAATGAGCGAAAACACTCCCAGGGTCGCTCTGGTCACCGGTGGTTCTCGAGGTATCGGCCGTGCGATCGCAGAACTCCTCGCAGGATCCGGGCACCAGGTGGCTATCAACTTCGTATCCAACGAACAAGCAGCCGGCGAAACGGTCGACGCTATTACTGCGGCCGGTGGCACGGCGGTTGCGGTCAAAGGTGACGTCAGCGACGAGGACTCCGTAGCTGCGATTGTCGCCGAAGTCCAAGAGAAGCTTGGTCCGATCGAGATTCTGGTTAACAACGCCGGGATCACCAGAGATGACTTGCTCATGCGGATGAAGCCGGACGCTTGGGACGAAGTGATGGCCACCAACCTCAAGTCTGTCTATCTGTGCTCGAAGGCCGTCATGAGAGGGATGCTGCGGGGTAGGTGGGGCCGCATCGTCAGTCTCAGCTCCGTAGCCGGGGTCTATGGCAACGCCGGACAGGCCAACTACGCCGCGGCCAAGGCTGGCATCATCGGGTTCACGATGTCTCTCGCCAAGGAAATCGGATCCCGAGGAATTACCGTCAACGCGGTTGCCCCTGGTTTCATTGCAACAGACATGACGGCTGCGCTTGGCAACGAGGTCGCCGACGCCGCTGTTGAAAAGATCACCATGGGGCGTCTCGGACTCCCCGCGGAAGTCGCATCGATCGTGGGCTATCTTGCCTCGGAGGACGCGTCGTACATAACGGGTCAGA
>JASJHC010000169.1:0-8933 GCA_033791245.1 Acidimicrobiia bacterium
GGTGGGTCCGTTGACTCGGATGTGTCTGCTGGAGTTGGGGTCTCCTGAGTTGCCAATGTTGACTCTGGAACCGCCGTGGTTTGACCACTATCTCCTGATGCACTCCCGCAAGCAGAGATCACCAGGACTAGTGCTGGAAGTAGAACAAGCTTTCGCATAGAGAGGACCCTAGACGCCACCCACCGGCTAGTTCGACGGTTTCTGCGCGTGTTAATCAGACGTTCACAAGTACGAGAGACAAAGAGGGCGAACCCCAATGGGTCCGCCCATCAGCTGCTAATCCGCCTGCTTGGCCTTCTCTTCAGCCATCAATTCTCGGCGCAAGACCTTGCCGACAAACGTCTTAGGCAGCTCGTCACGGAATTCGATTGATCGAGGCAGCTTGTACCGTGCCAATCGATCCCTGCAGAACTCGATCAGGTCGTCCTCGGTGAGGCTCTTTCCCTCCTCAAGGACGACAAACGCCTTCACCCGCTGATCCTGACCACCAACCGGGACGCCAATAACACCGGCATCAACGACGTCCTGATGCTCGAACAGGGCGTCTTCGACCTCACGCGGGTACACGTTGAATCCACCCGCGGCGAGGATCATGTCCTTCTTCCGATCCACGATCGCAAAATGCCCCCGCCCATCCATGACTGCGACGTCACCGGTGTGCAACCAGACTTTGCCGTCGGCATCGGTGCGCAGCACATCCTTGGTTGCGTCCGGCATGTTCCAGTAGCCCTGCATTACCTGGGGACCACTGATACACAGCACTCCACGTTCACCAACCTTCACCACCCGAGTCTCGGTGTCTTCATCGACAATGCGACAGTCGGTGTTGGGAAGCGGCAGACCGATTCTTCCCGTCTCTGCGGTGCCATCAAGCGGATTGGCGTGAGTGACCGGCGAGGCTTCGCTCAGCCCGTATCCCTCCACCAGCCGCCCCCCGGTGATCGCTTCGAAGTTGCGCTTCACCTCCGGTGGCAGAGCCGCAGCGCCCGAGATACACCAATTGATCGACGAAACGTCGTATTTTCCGCTGATGACATGTCGATGACGGGTGATGGCCGAATAGAGAGTCGGCACACCTGGGAAATAGGTCGGGTGATGGGTGTCAATCACCTTCAGCAGGGCACCAAGGTCCCTAGCATCAGGAATTAACAGTTGGGTGAACCCAGCAGCAATTGAGTGGTTCATGGCCACCGTCGCCGAGTAACTATGCGTCAGCGGGAGTGCGGTGAGCATGACCTCCTCGCCCTCACGGCCCTCGGGACCCCATGCTTTTGTCTGATAGGCGTTTGCCATCATGTTTTGATGTGTGAGCATTGCGCCTTTGGGTACGCCGGTGGTACCACCCGTATACATCAGCATCGCCAGATCCTGCGAGGCCACATCTACCGGCTGTGGCGCATGGTCGGCAAGAACGTCGTTCCACTCATGGGTATCGGCATCGCCGCTGACATCCACCCGGTGGCCGCCCTTGCGTTCCCTGAGAACGGTAAATAGTGCTTTGAGGGGGCCTTTGAAGTATTCCTTGATGTTGGTGACGATGACGTGTTCGATCGGAGTGTTTGGCCGAGCTTCCTTGACTCTGTCGTACATCATCGAAAGAGCAATCGCGAACCGGGAGCCGGCGTCAGCCGCTTGGTGAGCAAACTCAGTTGCGGTGTAGAGGGGATTCGAGGGAACGGCAACTGCCCCGCAGCGCCATACGGCCTCATAGGCCACAACAAGTTGCGGGGAGTTGGGCATGAAGAGAGATACCCGATCTCCGGGGACGAGACCCAGGTCTTGGAGCCCCGCAGCTAGTTGATCAACAATCTCATCAACCTGACTGAATGTCAGGGCACGATCAAAGAACACCAAGGCTGGCCTATCTGGATACTTCGACGCCGCTGCCCGCAACAACCCGTCAAGGGGTCCATCCGGCCAGGTGACCTCCGTAGGAACACCTTCCTGATAGTGCTGGTGCCACAGCCTCGACTCGCCCATTGTGTACCTACCCCCTATCGCTGGAGAAGGCGACTGCCTTCTCCAGAACTGCCATCGCCTCGCCCGAGTCAACTGATTCCGCGGCAAGAACCATCGCCTCGGAAAAACCAGATGCCAATCCGGCGACGACAATCGCCGGTGCGGCGTTGACCAACGCGATATCGCGTTTTGGGCCGGGCTCGCCGCCCAGGATCGATTTTGTGATCGCAACGTTGGCGGCGCTGTCGCCCCCGACAAGATCTTCGATCCGGGACCGGGCGATTCCAAAGTCCTCTGGAGTGAATTCGGCATGAGTGATCTCGCCGTCGCGCAGCCGGTAGATGAACGAGGGTCCCGTCGTCGTCAGTTCATCGAGACCGTCTTCGCCGTAGAAAACAAATGCCGCCTCGGCACCCAGGTTGGCCAACACGTCGATCATTAGCTTGGCCATACGAGGGTCGGACACGCCGAGGGCATATCGCTTTGCCCCCGCCGGGTTACACAGTGGCCCGAGAAAATTGAAGACCGTACGGAAACCCAGTTGACGACGCACCGGACCGGCGTGGCGCATTGCTGGGTGGTAATTGGGAGCAAATAGGAATCCGAAGCCGATTTCTTCGACCATTTCTGCTGTGACCTCAGGTGACGCATTCAGATCCAGCCCAATAGCTTCCAGTAGATCCGCAGATCCCGTCGGAGACGAAGCGGCACGGTTTCCGTGCTTGGCGATCTTCACCCCCGCACCGGCAGCAATAAACGCAGCAGTAGTCGAGATGTTGAATGTGCCCGACCGGTCACCACCCGTGCCGACCAGGTCGACAATCGGGCCGCCGATCTCAACAGTGAGAGCCGCATCGCGCATCGCAGCAACGAAGCCGGTCATCTCGTCGGCAGTCTCGCCCTTGGAACGCAACACGGTGAGGAAGGCGGCAATCTGCGCCTCGGTGGCATCACCCGCCATGATGGCCGCCATCACGGCGTGCGCTTCGGCCTGCCCAAGATGATTGCCGTCGAGGAGGCTGGCAAAAACTGACGGCCAATTGACTTCGCTCATTGCGAGGACGCTAGCAGTCGCCATACGCCCCAGGAAGTTGACGCTGGCCAACCAAAAAGCTTTCAGCCACCGCGCTGCATGATCTCCAGATCGCCGCTCTCGCCTATGCCCATCTGTACTAGCTCTAGAGAGCGGAAGACCTCAACCGCGGAGTCGAAACCGTATTGCTGGGAGTCGAGATCAACCGCCCCGCTGTCCGTGTAGAACCGGATGTAGAGATCGATACCATCGACGCACCCGTTGCAGGTTCCCGCCCCAAGCTGGGCTATCAGGGCATCAAAATCGGTATCGGCGATCGCGTCGGCCAGGTCCTGCACATCGAGCTGCCCGGATAGTTCGGCTTGCGTCGGATCGGCTGGCACTGCCAGCACATCCGCCGGGTCAGTCCGAAACACCAGGAAAGAACCGTCGGACATGACGACGGTAGTCGAGCAATTTGGTCCCATCATGAAACAACCACCGGTCTCGGCTATCACAACAAGCGGCCCGGCTGCAGAAACTGGCGGGATTGTTGTCGATGCCACAACGAATGCGTCAACCACAGTGGTGGGCGCAGCATCAACCCCGGCGGTCAGGTCGACGGTGTCGGACTCGGACCCGCCACATGACGCCAGAGCAAGCGAGATGGCGAGGATGACTAGGGCAGGACTTCTCTTCATAGGACTATGACGCTACCGGATCGTTCTGAGGTTCCCGGCGTCTATGCGCTCTGGCGCTGTACGCGCTGCCGCTGCTTCTCCGTAAGACCGCCCCAGACCCCGAATCGGATTCGAGCCTCGATAGCGAACTCCAGACAGTCGGCCTGGACCGGGCAGCCCTGGCAGATTCTGATGGCTTCGCGCTCGCCTTCCGGTGTCACTGGAAAGAACGCATCGGGATCACGATCCTTGCATACCGCAAAGGCCGCCCAAGGACGTTCTTCGGTGATTGGCACTGCCAGTACCGGGTCAATTGCGTCAAAGATGTCATTCACAGGGCACCTCCATGAGGTGTCGGGCACCGTCGAATCTCGGCGGCACACCCATAAGACGTCATGAGCCACCCATTTAGTTCCCGCCCCCAAGACGTTTCTTATCGCGGCGAACCGATTGACGTTGGCACTACAATTGCGGTCCGATTGCTCTAAAGACACTGACTCGGTGGGAGGCAGGCCTTGCTCTACTTCGCATACAACGCACGCATCTCTCCTGAACAGATGACCAAAGCGGCCCCGGCAGCGACCTTCCAGTTCGTCGCCCACCTCCCGGAATGGTCCCTCGAATTCCCCATCGCCGACACAGCGTGGGGCGGCTCGCTGCCCGCCATTAAGCCCGAGTCCGGAAACACTGTGTGGGGGGCCGTCTACGAGTTGACTAAGGCTGACCTGGCAGCGCTCAACGAAGTCGAATCCAGCGAACAGCGCGCCTCCCAAACGGCAGAAGCTATGGACCGCAGCGGAAAACGACACCAGGTACTTGTCCATCTGCTCGATGGCCCCGCCACCAGCAACGGAAACGGGGCGCTCAAACCTTCGCCGGAATACTTACGCCTGATGGTGGATGGTTCCCGTCATTGGAGCCTTCCCATCGGCTGGGTCGCAGGCCTCGAGGAACACCTCGAAAGCGGGACGTGAGCGGCCGTTCCCCCTTGCCTGAGATACGGTGGGGGGCCATCGCGGTTGGTGCCATGGCCGGCCTCGTGGTGGCGCTCGTGGCATTCATCCTCCTTGCGGTTTCCGGTTTGGTGGCACCAGATCGCGGGGAGATTCTGCTTCTCTTCATCCAGTTCTTGGCGCTCGTGGTTGCCGGCTACGTGGCCGGCCGCCTCTCTGACTCCCCTGAGGTCCACGGCGGTCTCGCTGCTCTACTCAGCGCCTTTGTATCTGGGCTTATCTCCCTCACCTCAACCCAGGTCCCGCTAGTCGGCATCATCACCCTGACCCTCGTCGCCGCCGTTCTCGGTTCGGCAGGCGGTGTCCTGGCCCGCTGGCAGCAAGATCGCACCGAATAGGCCCGTCTTCCTTGTGAATCCCTTCACAACAGGGACTTTGGACCCTAGATCAGGATGCATAAGCGGGCATACGCTGCACTGTGTTCACAACGATGCATCAGATGCAGAGAAGGCAGCGGCATGACCCTCCTCACCACAAAACAGGTTCAAGAGCTTTTCCGGGTAGATCGTTCCACGATCTACCGCATGGCTGAAGACGGCCGGCTCCCTGCAGTCAAAGTAGGTCGGCAATGGCGGTTCCCCGCCGACCGTGTCGAGAGCCTGCTCGGTCACAACGGTGAGGCCGCCACAACGCCGGCCCCGGCGCTCGCAGAAAACGGGTCCGTACCGCTCGCCACTGTCCTGCCCCCCGATACTGCACAGGCGGTTGCCGACCTCGCCGCAGATCTGTTTGGGGTCATGGCAGTCGTCACTGACATGAATGGCCAGGCGCTGACCAGCGTTTCCAACCCATGCGGCTATTTCACGTCTGTATTCAACGCGGTATACACCCCAGATCGGTGCAGCGAAGGCTGGCGACGCCTCGGCGAAGAAATCGACCTCGAGCCGCACTTCCTCCCCAGTCATCTTGGTTTCTTATGCGCCCGGTCCTTTATCAGGATTGGCCCCAACCTGGCCGGCATGGTGATCGTCGGCGGCGTCGCCGCCGAGACGTGGCCACCGGCACCGGCCGAGATCGAAGCCGTAGCCAAAGAAACCGGAACCCCGATTAATGTCATCAACGATCACATCAATGAGGTCTACTGGATCGACACCTCACATCAGGACTGGATCGTCCGCAACCTGTCACGAGTAAGCGACTTGATTTCGCACCTCGCCGACGGTCATGGTCGACTCGTACAGAAACTCGACGCTATCGCCACTCTTGCCGGAGTGGTGGCCTAACACCAAGGAGAAGCCCGTGAAGCGATTGTTAGTACTTGGAGCCGGTACCGCCGGAACCATGGTTGCCAACAAGCTCCGTCCCCGTCTCGACGAGCGGGAATGGAAGATCACCCTCGTCGACCAGAACGAGACCCACTACTACCAACCCGGTCTGTTGTTCCTGCCTTTTGGGACCTACAAGAGGGAAGAGCTCGAAAAGCCAAAGCGCCGCTTCATCCCCGCCGGCGTCGAACTGCTCATGGGCGAGATCGATCTCGTTGAGCCGGACAAGAACTCTGTCAAGCTTGTCGATGGCACCGAGCTCCCCTACGACTATTTGATCATCGCCACCGGAACCCATCCCACACCGGAAGAGACCCCCGGCCTCGATGGCGACGAGTGGTACAAGTCGATATTTGACTTCTACACCATGGAAGGCGCCGAAGCACTTGCCGAGAAACTCGAGACATGGGAAGGCGGGAAACTGGTCGTCCAGATCATCGAGATGCCGATCAAATGCCCGGTAGCCCCGCTCGAGTTCATCTTCCTCGCCGATGCGTTCTTCGCAGAGCGTGGCATGCGTGACTCGGTGCAGCTCGAGTACGTTACGCCGCTTCCTGGCGCATTCACCAAACCGGTGGCCGCCAAGTACCTCGGCGACATGCTGGACGACCGCAAGATCACACTCGAGAGCGACTTCTTCCTGGAGCGAGTGGACGGCGACGAGCACAAACTCGTTTCGTACGACGAACGCGAGATCGACTACGACATTTTGGTGACGATCCCGGTCAATATGGGATCGAAGTACATCGAGAACTCCGGTCTTGGCGACGAGCTCCGCCATGTGCCGGTTGACAAGCGCAACTTCCTGTCGACCAAGCATGACAATATCTTTGCCCTCGGTGATGCGGCGGCTCTGCCGACGTCGAAGGCTGGATCGGTCGCCCACTTCGCAGCCGACATCTTCACCGAGAACTTCCTCGACTACATCCAGGGCAAGCCGATGCGCGAGGAATTTGACGGGCACGCCAACTGCTTCATCGAGTCGGGCAACGGCAAGGGCATGTTGATCGACTTTAACTATGACACCGAGCCGCTACCGGGCAAATACCCGTTGCCAGGTGTCGGGCCGTTCTCGCTCTTGCAGGAGACCGAGGCAAACCACTGGGGCAAGCTCATGTTCAAGTGGGTCTACTGGAACGTCCTTCTCGAAGGTCGTGCCATGCCCATCCCAGCCCTCATGTCGATGGCTGGCAAGATCCGTGAGGAGGTCTAATGACCACCGCAGCCCCAGCCCGTCCCGAGGAGCTGGAAGCCAAGATTGACGCTCTGACCGAGCAAGTTGCGTTCCTCGCCGAAGAGGCCCGCCAAGCGCGGCGGCGTCGTGAGGTTTGGTCAGACCTCCAGGAGGACGTCATGCCCATCGCCGGCGACGTGCTCGAGGTCGTGAGCAAGGAACTCGACGAGCTCAGTGCCGATGTCCAGATCTCGGACTTCGCCGACCTGTTACGCAGGTTGGCGCGAGTAGCTCCGGTTCTCGACAGCGGGCTCAAGTACCTGGAGATGTTCTCCGAGCTGTTCGGAGACATGATGCCGCTTACCGAGCACGCAATGGACGTCGCAACCGATCGTCTTGTCACTCTCGACAAGAAGGGGTACTTCAATTTCGCCAAGAGTGGTCTTCATGTTGTTGACCGTGTCGTAACCGGCTTCAGTGAGGAAGATGTGGATGCCCTTGGCGACAATGTCGTCCTCATCCTCGAGACGGTCAAGGAGATGACGCAGCCAGAAGTCATGGCGGTTCTTTACCGGATGATCGAGGCGGTGCAACGGCAGCAGCGACATATGGCCGAGGAGCCTGACGAAGCGCCAAGCTTGTTCGCCCTCGCCAGGAAGATGCGGGACCCAGAGATCCGCAAGGGCATGGGGAGAGCGCTCAACACGCTCCGCGCCGTGTCCGAGGTCGAAACCGGACCACCCCGCAAGTTCGTAGTAACCCACGATCAGAAAACAGATCAAGAAGCAGGAGAAGAGTAATGGCCACAACAACCATCGCAGGAGCCGAAGTCACCGTTGACGAAGAAGGCTTCATGACAGAATACGACCAGTGGAACAAAGACATCGCTGCGGCGCTGGCAACCAACATCGGTATCGAGTTGGGCGACAGCCACTGGCAGGTAATCAAGTTCCTCCGCGACGACTACAAGGAACAGGGCGAGACTCCAATGTTGCGTCGTGTCTCAAACGTCGGCGGCGTCTCCACAAAGGAGCTGTTCCAGCTCTTCCCGAAGAAGCCAGCCAAGAAAATGTCGTATATCGCCGGTGTGCCAAAGCCACACGGTTGCGTCTGACACCTCGAACAGCACAGGAGTAGCTACTGATGACAACCGCTCAAGAAGCATCGTCGATGATTCCGGACTTTGGTGACGAAGAGACTGATCGCAAGATCTGTTTTATCGCTTCCAAGGGAACCCTCGACATGGTCTATCCGTCACTGGTGATGGCAAATGCCGCACTTGGTGAAGGCATCGAAACCCATATCTTCTTCACCTTCTGGGGGATGGACATCATCACCAAGAAGCACCAGGAGAACCTCCAGTTCACCTGGATGGGTAACACCGCCATGCATCCTCCCGGCAAGAGGCTGCACATGCCCCAGGGCGCAGCTGGTCTGCCCGGTATGACCAAGATGGCAACCAAGATGATGAAGAAGCAGATCTCCGATCTCGACGTACCCGAGGTACCCGAGTTCGTCCAGATGATCGCCGATGCCGGTGGCCATCTGTGGGCCTGCAAGATGTCTGTCGACATGATGGGCCTCGAGGAAGACGACATGATCGACGAGGTCGAAGCCGTCATCTCCGCCACCGACTTCATCGAGCTGTCCGACGGCGCCCAGGTGATCTTCACCTAACGCCCCAACCTGAATGCGTCTGGCGTCCGGCAGCGGGTTGTAAAGCGGGGTCGGCCCCCAGACGGGGGGGGGCCCCGGAGGGGGCCCCCAACCGTATTCCACCGAGGGGGTGCCCAAGGCGGGCTACGTATTGTAGCAAACCCCACCCCGGCC
>JASJHC010000170.1:0-3444 GCA_033791245.1 Acidimicrobiia bacterium
CCATCGTGGAGTCGTGTCAACTGCGTGCCTGGACGATCCTCTTGCATAGTGGGCTTCAATCCGCCTTTGGATGGCGGAGAGCACGGTCGTGAAGAAGAGGTACCAGATGCTGGCCACCACCAGAAGCGGAATCGTCTGGAATGTTCGCGAGTAGACAACCTGGGCAGAATGGAGTAGTTCGGGCAGTGCGAGAACGCTCACAAGGGATGAGGTCTTCAGCATCTGAATAGTCCGGCTTCCCGTGGGAGGGATGATCACCCGCATCGCCTGGGGCATCACGATCCGCCTTAGTGTGAGGGTTGGTCTCATACCAAGGGCTTGTGCCGCCTCGACTTGTCCCTCATCGACGGACAGCAGTCCCGCTCGAACGACCTCAGCCATGTAGGCGGCCTCGTTCAGACCCAACCCGAGCAGTGCGGCCATCAACGGAGAGATGACGCTGTTGGTCTCCCAACTCATGAACGATGGACCGAAAGGAATACCCAACGACAACTCCGGGAGCAGCGCCCCGAGGTTGAACCAGAAGATCAACTGAACCAGCAGCGGAGTGCCGCGGAAGAACCACAGGAAACCCGCGCTTGCGGTCTGGAGCAAATATCCATTCGAAGTTCGCATGACGGCAAGACCGATGCCGAGGGAGACGCCGATTGCCATTGAGGCCGCCGTGAGAACAAGGGTCAGTCGAACGCCTCTCAGGATGACCGGAGAGAACAAGTAGTGGGCAACGACATCCCATTGGAACTGCTCGTTCCTGATCAGGAGATTCGCCACCATGGCTACGAGAACAAGAGCGGCGGCCGACCAGCCCCATCGGGCGAAGTGCCGCGTGGTAACTTTTTCAATATCTGCAATATCGGCCCCGCTGCTGAGGAGTTAGCTTTTTGGTTCCCCACGCTCTGAATCGCGTGGGGAACCAAACCAACTCAGCCAACCAGGTAGCTTCAGGGCAGCACCTCTGACACGGTGTTCGCACCGGCCTCAATGCCCCACTCTTCGAGGATCGCCATGTACGAGCCATCTTCGATCATCTCGCTGATGGCCACATTGACAGCGTCCCGCACTTCGGTGTTGTCCTTGTGGAAGATGAACCCCACCTTGCGCGGCTGGAAGCTCTCACCAATGGGCTCGATGCCGTCAGGGAGATTGCCCAAGGTCGACGCATTCACAACGGTCATGTCAGCGCGATTGCTGTCGATCGACAGGTACACGTCGCTCGCGTTGTTGAACTCGAGGACGTCGATGCTGTCAGACCCGGCACTCTCACACTCTTCGTTCATTGCCTCGGCGGTTATCGCCGACAGAGATCCTTGAGTGACTGCGAATCGGTAACCACACACCGCCGCCGCATCCACACCGCTTGGATTGCCGGTGGCCACTGCAACGAATTGCCCGTTCGTGTAGTAGGTGACGAAGTCGACCGCTTCAAGGCGCTCATCGGTCACCCCGTAAGAGGAGGACCCGACGTCGAATCTACCGGCTTCGATGGCCGGCAGGATCCCGGGGAAATCCATGTTCTCGATCTCGATCTCGACATCCAGCTTCTTGCCGACTTCATTCAGAATGTCGACAGACCAGCCGACGATGGTTCCGTCCTCCAACATGTACTGGTCTGGCGGGTAGGAGGCACCTGTCGCAACGGTGATGACCTCGAACCCGACGTCTTCTGCCTCTGTGTCCGAGCTGCATGATGCAGCTAGCAGGGCGAGAACGATGAATAGGGTTAGGGCCAAGCCGCCAACCCTCTTGGGATTTCTGTGCACGATTCTTACCTCCATGTTCGACTGTTTTGCTGGCTGCTAGCTGATGACACGCGTATCCGGATTGAACGTTCGGTCCGCCTCATCGACTTGATAGGCATATGAGTATTGTGCTCTCGTCAGTGTGTCGTAGTGTTCCTCGAAGTGGTCGATCTTGCCGTCCACTACTCGGTACAGATTGAAGATGAACAAGTCGACCAATTGGCCGTCGTGGGTTTCGCCGTACCAACGGAATCGGTGAGCGACGAAATCTCCCTCACTGATGATGACGGTGTAGGGTCCGTCGACCGTCGATTCCCTCAGTGGCGCAAACGAATCCTCCACCTTCTCGAAGTGCCTGGAGCAGTTCTCCTTGCCGACGATTGGATCGCTGCCCGGCAAAACGAGGCGAATGTCGTCAGCCAAATACTTCTCGTTGGCCTCCCGCCCATTGGTGCGTTGACCACGTTGCCAGGCGATCACCACGTCCTTCGGCTCTGTCACTCGTAGCGTCCTTTCATTTCAGTGAAGGCCTGGTAGCCCTCGCTCCTGATGACCGGGGAGTGCGATCGAGTCGACCAACGTGAGCGGTGGTGGCCACCGAAAACTGACAGTCGCTCGACTCAAGCCTCTCTCCGTATCTACACCAGCCATTCAACAGGAATGAGCACCCCATATCTACGGCGAGGGGTGCCACTCTAGAAGCCATCGACCTGGCAACTATCGCGAGATACCGCCACATCTTGTCGACGAGCCGATTGATGGTCCATTCCCGCGTGCTTTGGTACCAAAGTCGACGCAACGCGAGACATCGTGCGCTCGTGCTTCAACGTTGCCTCCAACGAGATCGCCAATCGCGAGATGTGCTCTTCGGGGAGGTTGTCCTGGATGAACAGTGATTGGTAGATCGTCTCGTGTGACACGCGCATCTCCTCGTCGTCAGGATATGCCTCCACGTGCCACCGGGGGATCTGTAACGGAGACCACCACAACTCGAGCTTGTCTTCCCCACCACCGCACGGAGCCGGAGACTCGTAGCGAGCTTGGACGGCTTCGGCCGACGCGACCGACGCCGAGACGCTCGATGCGCCACCCCATCCTGATACGCCAGACGGCCGCCATTGCCAGCCACTTCTCGTGACACCGTTGACGGCGAACGGCCCAGCCGGCGGGCAATACATCGCAGCAACACACCCGCCGCTATCCCACGCGAGCTCTCCTCACACTCCCTAAACGAAAGGCGCAACTGGCACCAACCCCCAACAAGGACCGGACGCCTCCACCCCGCCGCTACGACATGGGTCCACACCGATGACGGGGCGCTATCCAGACGGCGGCTGAACGACCGCAACAACTCACCCGCTTCGAACCTGTCCCACAACTCGGCCCTCTCCGACTCCGAAAACCGTTCCACAACCACACCCCCAATACGAGACAACAACAACTCTCGTCGAAGGTGATGCAACGATCCCCTGAAATCACGGCACATACAGCAGAAGAGCGCCATATGTGCGGCAGGCCTTCCACTGACCGGCATTATTCAACGACGAGCAAGGCCGGGACAGCGCAGGATCAGCCGGTGAGGTCGTTCAAGTCTTCAGCTCGTTCCTAGAAGACCCAGAGGAGGAGGATGGTGACGATGAGAGCGAGGAGTGCGAGGGACCAGGTTTGCCATGGTGCGATGGAGAACGGTTGGAGTCCTTTGAAC
>JASJHC010000171.1:0-6919 GCA_033791245.1 Acidimicrobiia bacterium
GGAGTGGCGCCGCGTCTGGGTCTCTGCAACGGACGCCTCTACTCCCGCGATATCAGCAATACGGGTGCTGGCGGGGTTGACTCGGAACCCCAGTTCGGCAAGCCAGTGCAGGGACTCCCAGTGGCTGTCGAAGCTCGGTCCTCCGATCACCAGACCCATTTGGTAGAGCCAGATGGAGAGCGATCTCTGCGCAGTCTTGGCCGGATCCTTCTGCCGCACCGATCCGGCGGCTGTGTTGCGCGGGTTTACGTAGGGCTTCTCCCCTATCTCGGCCTGACGTTCATTGAGTGCTGCAAAGACGGCTACCGGCATATAGATCTCGCCTCGCACCTCCATCAATGACGGAGCACCAGACTGGAGACGAAGCGGCACGGACTCGATCGTTCGAACGTTGGCGGTGATATCTTCACCGACCTGCCCGTCGCCACGGGTGGCGGCCCTGATCAGACGGCCGTCTTCGTAGGTAAGCGAGACCGCAAGACCATCGATCTTCTGCTCACATACGAACCCTGAAGGTTCGTGGTCGAGCATGCGAGCAAGCCGATCCTGCCATGCCTCCAGCTCTTCTTCCGATTCAACGTTGTCGAGAGAGAACATCCGCTCCAGGTGAGTTACCGGAGCGAACGCCGACCCGAGCGGGGCACCTATCCGTTGCGTCGGCGAGTCGGCAACGATCAACTCTGGATGCTGTGTCTCGAGGGAAATGAGCTCTCGCATCAAGTCGTCGTATTCGATATCGGAGATCTCTGGATTATCGAGGACGTAGTAGAGATGATTGGCGCGACGCAGTGCCGCCCGCAGCTCTTCGACCCTCAGTTCGACTTCACCATCCACTCTCAACCTCCTCCACAACATCTCGAAGCAGCTCGGCCACTGCTTCCGCATCGTTCAAAGACAACCCGGCCAGACCACACGCCGGCGTGAACCAGGCTTGGCTCTTCAGGGACTCGATTGGAGCGCCGGCCACGACAAGGTTTGCCACAGCCGTACCGTACCGGCTGATCAGGACATTCTGGTCGGGCAACGGGACCGTTGTCGTGGGAACGATTCCCCACATCACCCGTGTTCCGGCTCCGAGAGCGACCGCAATCCGGTCCACTCCCTCGAGAAACCCCATGCTCAGCTCGCCCAGATCCCATGACAGCCAGGCAGGACCAATCTCGGCGATAGAGCCCCAGTCGGTGTCACCGCAGCAGTGCACCCCGACCTCGGTGTCTATCGATGCAACGACCCTTTCCAAGACGCGGCGCACCTCTTGCGGCATCTCCGCACCGGTGACTCCCAAAGCGGCGAGGGATGGCTCGTCAAGCATCAACACAATCTCGTCGACATCAGACTCGGTTCTAATCCAACGAAGATGCTCGTTGATCCGGACAATCAACTCGTCTGCCACCAACTCCAGCAAACCCGATTGCCGCACCCCGCCACTTCGTAGCGCTGCGGCCACGGTCACCGGCCCCGTCGCCTGTGTCTTCAGAATCGATCCGGAGAAACCGCGGAGCACGGCCGCAGCACCCACAAACGCTTCTTCTCTGTCCCCCATCACTGATCCTGCCACCAGGTTCCTGTCCTCCTGGCCGGCCCCGCAGATGCCATCACCCCACTGCACAAGCATCGACTCCTGCGGATGACGGTTGGGGAGCTGGGGCAGATATGCAACATCGGTCGTAGCCGCCACGAACCGCCTGGCCTCTTCGGGATCGGTGTGGGGAAGACTGCCCACTCCACTACGGACCAACGTCAACGTATCGCCTTACTGATTGTCCCCCCACCGAGGACCTCATCACCCGAGTAGAACACTGCAGCCTGACCTGGCGCCACCGCCAGCTGTGGCTTGTCGAAGCGGACCGACCACCCCGGTTCTTGTGCAGTCAGGGTCGCCGCCACCGGTTCTGATCGGTACCTGATCTTCACCGAGATCGCCGCCTCTGACGGGGCACTGCCCGCGATGAAGGACACATCCTCGACGAGACAACCCGCGGTCAGTAGTTCCTCTTTGGTCCCGAGCACCACCGTTGACGTGTCTGGGTTGATATCGACGACGTAGCGGCGATCCCCCAGAGCGACACCGAGTCCACGCCGTTGCCCGATCGTGAAGTCAACCATCCCTTCGTGCTGTGCCAGGTAGGTGCCATCGCTCATCACCAAGGGACCGGGGCGGGCAGCCTCGGGGAATCGAGATCGAATGAAATCACGGTAGGAGCCCTCACCCACAAAACACAGGTCTTGACTGTCTGGCTTGTCGGCCGTGCGCAGGCCCATCTGTGCTGCGTACTCCCTCACCTTCGTCTTGGTCATCTCACCAACTGGAAGACGGACTTTTGCTAAGTCCTCCTGCTTGAGCATGTGGAGCACATACGACTGGTCCTTGGTGCCATCCACGGCGCGAATGAGGTGGTATCCAGCGTCGTCGTGTCGGATGCGGGCGTGGTGTCCCGTCACCAGTACGTCGCAACCAAGCGCCGCGGTGCGCTCCAGTAGAACGCTGAAGCGAACCCGACGGTTGCATTCGATGCATGGATTCGGCGTCTTCCCTGCCGCATACATCTCCCCAAAGTGGTCGACCACTTTCTCAGTGAATTCATCGACGTAGTCCAAGACGTAGTAGGGCACATCGAGTTGGGAGGCCACCCGACGGGCATCCTCGGAATCAGAAACCGTGCAACAACCGGCGAGCGGCATCTCACCATCGGCACCTTCCCATTGCTTGAGCGTCACCCCGATGACCTCATGGCCCTGATCGAGCATCAGCGCGGCAGCCACCGAGCTGTCAACACCTCCCGACATTGCGACCAGAGCTCTCATCGCAAACCCGCCAGCGTTGCGCTCAGGCGCTCCGCCGCTTCAACACCGTCATTCATCTCGCTTGACCAGCCAAAACTGACCCGGACATACTCCGCAGCTGCCATTTCGCCCATTCCCATCGCGGCAAGTACATGCGACACCTCGATCGCCCCGCTGCTACACGCCGAGCCTGCTGCGGCCGCCACACCGGCCTGATCGAGACGGATCAGCAGTGTCTCCGCGGCAACCCCAGGGATACGGAAGTGGCTGTGTTGAACAAGCCGCGGGCCACCCTCACCCGTAATGAGGAGATCAGGCACTACGGCACGCAGGGAGGCTTCAAAGGAATCCCGTATCGACTCGATCCTGCGCCTCGTTTCGTTTCTCTGCGCCACCGTGGCTTCCATGGCGGCAACCATGCCAATGATCGAGGCGACGTTGTGAGTGCCCGAGCGTCTGCCTAGTTCTTGCCCACCGCCGTGAACAACTGGCTCCAGCTTGATCTCGCGGGGAACATACAGCAGGCCGACCCCCTGCGGGCCACCAAATTTGTGACCGGCGAGCGAGATCATGTCGGCCCCGGTTCCGGCCACGGTGATGGGTTCCGACACAAATGCCTGGACCGCATCGGTGTGGACCAGTGTTCCCGACGACACCGCATGCACCGCATCGGCGATCTCCCTGACCGGGAACACGATGCCGGTTTCGTTGTTGGCCGCCATGGCAGATACCACGGCGGTGTTGGCGCTCACATAGCCGACCAGCTCAACCATATCGATAGACCCGTTGTTGTCTACCGCAGCCCGGTCGACGCGACATCCGAGCATCTCGAGGAACGCAGCGGATTCCAAAACGGCATCGTGTTCGACCGCCGTTGTCACCACCGCACCACGCTTGCCGCCGGCCAGTGCGCTGCCGACGACAGCAAGATTGTCTGCCTCTGTTCCCCCGCCGGTGAACACGATCTCGAGAGGATGTGCCGCCCCCAAGAGGTCGGCTGCTTTCTCTCGGGCCTCCTCCAGTGCGTTCTTGGCGCGTCGTGATACCGCATGGATACCCGAAGGGTTCCCAAACGCATCGTCGAGGTAGGGCGCCATCGCGGTCCGGGTTTCCGGACGCACCTGGGTCGTGGCAGCGTGGTCAAGGTACAACATCAGTCTGCCAGTCTGGCATACCGCAGTAGCCTCCAGGTGGGTCGTGCGGAAACCGGCCCGGTTAGCCCGCCATTCGCCTGGAGAGACATGAGAGCATTGCAGTTGGTCGCTCCGGGATCCCCGCTCGAACTGCGCGAGATACCTCCTCCTCAGCCGGGACCGGACGACATTGTTGTTGACGTCGTCGCCGCGGGGATCTGTCGATCCGATGTCCACTACCGATCCGGGTTCCCGCAGGTAGGTCCACTGCCGCTGACACTGGGGCATGAGGTTGCCGGAATCGTGTCGTCGGCAGGTTCCCTGGTGACCGATCTCAGCCCCGGCGACCGAGCCTGCATCCACTATCAGGTCGGTTGCGGATCTTGTTCGTACTGTGTCCGTGGCTTTGAGCAGTTTTGCCACCAGGGAAAGATGATTGGCAACGGTAGGCCGGGAGGCTACGCCGACCAGATCATGGTTCCACAACGCAACGTGATCCGGGTACCCGACAAGGTGCAACTTGATCACGCTGCGGTAATGATGTGCTCGTCGGCAACTTCTCTCCACGGACTGCGCAAGGGACGATTGCGCAGCGGCGAATCGGTCGCTGTCTTTGGTGCTGGCGGGCTTGGCATGTCGGCGATCCAGTTAGCGCTCCTCGAGGGAGCAGCAACGGTTTATGCCGTAGACATCAACCCCACAAAACTGGAGCGCGCTGCTGGACTCGGTGCGATACCGGTGGATGCAAACAACGATGCTGTCGCTCAACTCATCGAAACCGGCGGGGTTGATGTCGCCATGGACTTGGTTGGCTCTGCCGAGGTCATGCAGCAGTGTCTCCAATCGCTGGCACCGATGGGGCGTGCGATCGCGGTTGGGCTGACCCCAGACACTTTCGGCGTCGGTCCCTATACGGACCTGGTCAACGGGGAATCGGAACTGATTGGTGCGTCCGACCATCTTGCGTCAGAGATTGTTGAGATATTGGGACATGCCGCGGCAGGCCATCTCGCTTTTGACACGATTGTCGAGCGGACAGTCGCTCTCGACGCCTCCGCAGTCAACACGGTCCTCGATGATCTCGAACAGTTCGGGGACGCCGTCCGCACCGTCATCACGCCCTGAGGGGATCACACCGATGGCACGCTCCCTTCCTACTCCGCGGCGAGCAACATCTCGGCGAGGAATGCCGCCACGGCAGCGTTGTACCGCTCCGGATCCAAGTTCCATAGCTCGGTCCTCGCTGCCCCCTCAAACCGTTCATAGGTAACCAGATCCGGCAGCGCTGCGGCGAAAGCGTCTGCCATGCCGACTGGCGCTACGTCATCCTCCGTACCCTGCAAGAGCAGCATCGGGACATCAAACTGATCGATGCGATCCATTTGGTTGAGTTTCCCCCACTCGATTCCGAACCTGATGCGAGCCACTGCTTTTGCTGCGGTCGTTACAACCCCAGGAATCCCTCGCTCCTGGGCTATCCCATCTACAACAGCGCCGAGATCAAGCACCGGAGAGTCGAGAACAACACCAAGGACTTCGCCGGCCGAATCCGATTCGTGGAGGTGGTTGATGGCGATAGTTGCACCCATTCCAAACCCAATTAGGACATAGTCCTCTGCCAGCCGGTTGCGTGCGTAGGCAATAGCCGCTTCGACGTCCTGCCACTCAGAGAGACCCCATCGGTAGTGAGCACCGCCGGCCGCAGCGGAACCGTCGTTGCGATAGGTGATGACGAGGCTGGGAAGCTCAAGATCGTCGAGGACTGGAAGGATTCGAAGCGCCTGGCGACGTTCATCGAGACCCTCGCCATGGACGACTATCACCCAAGTATGACCGTCCCCCGGTATCGACCACGCTGGGTTGACCCCAAGATCACCCACCACCCGCACCTCTTCGTAGTCAATGGCGAAGGCATCCATCGGATTCTCTCCAGCGGCGTAGGCGTCGAAGGTGACCATCTCGCCTGCAATGAAACGTCCGGCGAGAGTGCGGAAGGATCGCTCCACCGTCTCGGCATCCTGTGAGATGACCGCGGCCATCTGCCCATAGCCACCCGTCCCATTGCTCACACCCCAGATGCCGACTTGTTCCGTGGTCGCGTTGCGCGGGAGCACCATTCGGCCTGAGCCAACAAGCTGCACTTCGAACTCAGCCCCGAGCGGAACCGCTTCGGGGGTGAGCACATCGTTGGCAATGACGGTCGATCCACGGAAGGCGCCAACACTCAGGCCGGCGATCAGCCCTATGGCAATCGCGGCCGAGATGCGTCTCGCCCAGTACCCGAATCTGCTCTCTTCCACCGGACGAGGCTACCGCGCTTTGCGCGATGTACAGATTGTGAGGGCTTTCACTCCCCAGAAAAGTCAGGCTTTTCCTTGTTGACGAAGGCAAGGATGCCGGTTTTGGCATCGGCAGTGGTAAATACCTCTTCGAACGCATCACGCTCAACACCAAGAGCCGATTCCAGAGCGAGGCCGTATCCGTCACCCATCGCCTTTTTGACCGCCCAATAGGCTCGGGTAGGCCCTGCCGCCATCACGGCGGCATCGGCAAGTGTGGTCGAGATCAGGTCTGCTGGCTCGACCACCTTGTCGGCAAGACCAATCGACTCGGCTTCAGCGGCTTCCATGTGACGGCCGGAGAAATTCAAGGCCTTGGCTGCCTGGAAACCAACAATGCGAGCGAGCCGTTGCGTCCCACCGGCACCGGGGATGATGCCAAGCAGAATCTCCGGCTGCCCCACCTTGGCGTCCGCGGCTAAGTAGCGGAAGTCAGCGCCCATGGCGAGCTCGAGGCCACCACCAAGGGCATACCCAGAAATGGCTGCGATCGTTGGTTTCTGCAAAGCCTCAAGGCGCAAGATGACCGCACCAAGGCCCGATGCCTGTGGCTCCGAGTCTTCGCTGTCAAAGGCATCCACGAACCTGGTGATGTCGGCTCCCGCGGCAAAGTGCTTAGTGCCATTTATGACGACGGCGCGGATTGTGGGGTCCTCGGCCAAA
>JASJHC010000172.1:0-4627 GCA_033791245.1 Acidimicrobiia bacterium
GAGCACGGTGACCTGCCAGTGGCAATCGCCGCCGACAGCGTCGACAATCTTCGGGGCTCTGTTTTGGATCTCGCCGGCGATCCGGCTGCACCGGGGCTCGTCCTGCGGAACCCGAACTCGGCGACACCTCCGATCACCGAAGGAGAAGTAGATCTCTCCGGGTCGGTCGAAGAACGCGTGCAGCAACTCCTCGAGATGTATATCAATCCCTCGATCGCGGCACACGGTGGCTTTGTCACTCTGTCGGGGATTGACGGTGATCGTGCCCTGGTCGAGCTCGGTGGCGGGTGTCAGGGATGCGGACTAGCCGCTATGACGTTGCGGCAGGGGATTGAGTCGTCAATCAAGCATCACGTGCCGGAGATCATCGAGGTGGTCGACGTCACTGATCACACGGCAGGGGAGAACCCCTTCTTCGCCTAGAGAACGTTGCCACGCCGGCTAAGCGAATCGAAAACAAAGTGGGCGCCCCCGACGGGGCGCCCACTTGTCGCCTTGAAGGAGTTGCGTGTGAGTAGCCAGGCGCGTGCGGGCCGCTGGCGTCACTCCTTCTAGGCAGTTCGAGCCGCAAGATCTGAGTCATCCGCAGGTGCGGAATCGTCAGGCTCATGAGTCATATGAGCGCGCATCGCGGCTGCTGCGGCTAGGGCGTTACGGCCGGCTTCTTCGCCGATCCGTGGGAGTTTCGCCGAGCGACGGCCGGAGAACGAACCACGAATCTTGTCGGCGATTGGCGTATCGCTTTCTTCGACTTCGTGGGCGGGCACGTTCGTGGCCTGCGTTGCGCTATCTGCGGTTCGTCCCTCGATTGGGGTCGAGGGGCGATCTTGTGGAGTGGAACTTGAGAGAGGTTTGCCGACTTTGCCTGCCAAATCGTTGGCAATGGAACGAAGCGTGTTGATGCGGTCCATCAGCGTTGTGCTCTCAGCCTCGTAGTCAGCGCGGAGCTTGGCGAGGTCAGCGTCACGCTGCGCAATCAGGCGAGCGGTCTCTTCTTCGACGTCGGTGATGACACTGAGTGCCTCTTCGCGGGCGGCAGCAATGATCGCTTTGCCCTCGTGAACGGTGCCGTCGGCGTCGTTGCTGGCTTCCTTCATCAGGATGAATGAGTGGCGACGAGCATCGCCGATGATTTCATCAGCGTGTACTTGGGCCTCGGCCAGCATCTCATTGCGAGCCCGGGTCGCCATCACCATGGTGAGTTGAAGAGCGTCCTCGGCCTCTTTGGATGCGGCTACCTGAGTCTCGAGTTCAGTGATGCGGAGCTTGGCGGCATCTGGTTCTTCACGCAACTGAAGTATCTGGGTCGCCAGATACTGATCCACCTGGCCGGGGTCATAGCCCTGCTCAACTAGTGGGAAATCAGTTGTAGAAACTTCGCCCGCCACGCTCTTACCTTTTTTTTGGTTGAGTCCAGCACTACTCGTCCAGCTACTAGGAGTGTATATCCGACCACTGTAGGAAGTCAACTATTTTCTTTGCGCGCGAATTGACTAGTCACGAGTGTTGGCAAGGACGAAAGAAACCGAGAACAGGTCTGATCAGCTGCGATGGTGGCGATTCGCCAGCATCTCGAGATGGGTCACGGTGTCACGCAGTTCTGCGGCGAAAGCCTGTCGTTCGTTGACGATGGCTGGGCCGTCAACAAACAGACCGCGATTCTCCGCAAGACTCAGAGCTGCCTCGAACAGAACTTTCGACACCGACTCGGGCTTGGCAACGAGCCCTTGGAGGACGTATTGCTTGCCGAGGTCCAACGCCTGGGGACGGATGGTGTCCTTGTCGATACCGGTTTCGTATGCGTGCTTTTCGACGATGTCTCCAACGACTCGGTACGCCTCGAAGAATGGTCGCAAGAGCGCATGTGACATGAATGGTTGGAAGCCGTCGAGGATTGCTTCAGTATCGCCCGCTTTGAGATGTGCTTTGAGGTCCGGATCGTGGTCGGCGAGCTCGTTGCGGATTTCTTGCTCGAACTCGTCGGTAGGGCTGAAGAAGAACTCAAACTTGAGAAGGTCGCGCAGGCGTCGACTTTCATTGAGGATGGCCCGGAGCAGATCGGCTGGATTGTCTTGTTCTGAAATGTGAGCGAGGGCCATCTCGGTGATTGCCCTGTTGACGAAGAAGTGGATGATGGTGTTGCGGTAGTAGGCGGCCGCAAGATGCTGATTCTGGCGTACTCGGTAGACCACATCGGTAGTGCCTGCAAAGCGTTCGGCTACGGACGAATCGACCAGTTGGTTGAGGGTGGCTTCGATCTGGTCCCGTTGGTCGAGTCGCAGTTTCTCCGAAGTGGGGAGGTCGCGGCGGGCCGCGAAGTCGAGGTAGGGAGCCAACAACTCGGCCGTTTCCTCGACGGTCAGGCTGCGATCGTCCGCGCTGAGCAGAGCTGTGGCCACGAGGGATGTCGGCGTAATCGGAGTCACCTCATTGAGCCGGACCGCAACTTCGAATGCCAGCTTGGGTATGGCGGGGTTGTGCGTGTCCTCTGGGTCGTCGGGAAGGTCATCTTGCAGAGCGAGGAATGCCTTCAGCGAAATTGGGGCACCAAAGCGGATGTGGATTGCGCCTTGGCGGTTTCTCAATCCCCGAATCGTCGAGATTAACCAACCGAGCGACTCCCTCTCCTTGGCACCGCCCGCCTGCTCGCTGGCGTAGGCGCCGATGTCTTGGATCTGGTCGTAGGCGATCGAGACCGGGATGATGATGACGTCATCGGACGAACGGCGCAGGTAGGAGTCGACAACGTAGGCGAGCATTCCGTAACGCGGCGGCCGCAACTTCCCGGAGCGGGAGCGGCCACCCTCGACATACCACTCCATCGGGAAGCGCTTCTCGAGGAGATAGTCGATGTAGCGGCGCATGACGAACTTGTAGGGCTCGTTGTCACGAAACTCACGGCGGATGAAGAACACTCCACTGCGACGCAAGACCGGTCCGATAGGAAAGAAGTTCATGTTGATACCGCCGGCGGTGTGGTTCGGCGGCAGACCGTTTTGGTACAACAGGTATTGCAGCACCAGGTGGTCAAAATTCGACTTGTGTGATGGAAGGAAAACCAGAGGGTGGCTCTGGCTCATCTCGTAGAGGGCTCCGAGTTCTTCCTCGTCATAGTCCAGATCGGTGTAGGCCTTTGTGACCAGCCAACGGATGGCCCCGGTAACGAGGTCGATGACGAACGGGCTGTGGGTGGCGGCGATCTCTTTGACATAGCGCCTGGTCTTGGCCGCCATCGACTCGTATGACGTGTCGCTTTCCTGGGCCAGTTGGGCGACGCCTGCGGTGAATGTCGGCGATTCGATCAACGATTCCCTGGGGAACTTGGGCACTTTGTAGCGGCTGCCCCGAAGTTTGCGTTCGGCACGTTCTAGTTGGATCCAGGCCTGGCCCGCGGTGAACTGGGCAAGGCTGGCGCCCGAGCTGCGGCCCCGGCCGTCAGGGTCGTTCCAGTGTTCGCTCACGGCTGAGGAACGCTCGGGCTCGCCGATGACAATGCGGCAGCGGTCGGGGTGTCGCCAATACACGAAGTACTGCCGGATGAGGTCGGGGTCGCGGGGATCGCCAAGGCTGAGCAGGTCGCGCCAGCCGACGCTGCGGCGTCCACCGCGTTTGGCGGCCAGCCACGATACTCGGAGTGGGATCAGCAACGGGTCAGTCTCAGTATGGAGAAAGGCTTCGATTCGTGGGTCGAGTCTGCGCCGTCGATTCTTGCGCCGACTTCGCGGCAGCAGTGCGATCTGCACGTCACCTTTGTGAGCAGCATCTGGCTTGTTGCGCTCGATCCACCCCATCAGGAGGTGGCGCTCTAGCGAGCCGCTTGTTTCGAGCAGGACAAGGTAGGGGCCCTTTGTGATGGGCCATGCTGGTTCATAGTGGAGCGCCGTTTCGGCGTACGAGTCTCGCGCCATCTTCTGATTGTAGGCGTGCCGCCTGCAGCGGCACGGGGGAGTTTGCTGGGCAAACTCCAGCTTCTCCAGCTGTTCCGATAAGTGGTCTTCGGCGTAAGGCAGACAGCAATGGCCCGGGCATTGCCCGGGCCATTGGTTGTTACGTGTTGGGGTAGGTCAGTCTTTGCCGCCGAGAAGACCACCAAGACCGCCGAGGGCATCCTTGGCTTTGTCCATGATGCCGCCACCGTCATCATCGTCACCGGCGTCACCGTCATCATCGCCTCCAAGGAAGCCCTTGACCTGATCACCGATCGGGCCGGGAAGCTTGTCAGCGACGAAACCGACAACGGTTTCGATTACGTCTTGTGCCTTGTCGACAGGAAGGCCGGTCTTTTCCTGAATCGTCTTGATGAGTTGTTCCACAGAGTCCTCCACGATTGAGAGTTACGTGCCTTTAGACACGCTAGCGGGTGAGAGAGTTCCGTTGTTTAGGAAACCTCAGCGACGAGGGGGAGGAGCGACTGTCTGCGGCGACCTGTTGGGAGGGTGTGTCGACGCAGACAGCAGCTCGCTGAGCGTGATACCGGGGGCGCGAGTGTGTCGACACCGCTGCTTGTCGCAGCGATGGTATGGATCTCTTGGACCTTCGGTATGGGGCTTCCCGGCCATGGTGTCTTTATCGGCAGGCGGGCCACGGTGCTGAGGTTTTTGTCAGCCCCAGCCGATTTCGTGGAGCC
>JASJHC010000173.1:0-10155 GCA_033791245.1 Acidimicrobiia bacterium
CGACCGGCCTCATGGTCGAGTCCGGCGAAGCCGTCGGCATCATGGCTGCCCAGTCGATTGGTGAGCCGGGTACCCAGCTCACGATGCGTACGTTCCACACCGGCGGTGTCGCTGGTGAGGACATCACGCACGGTCTACCTCGCGTGGTCGAGCTGTTTGAGGCTCGTACTCCAAAGGGCAAGGCCATTTTGGCTGAGCATGGTGGCGTGGTTCAGCTTCTGGATGACGAAGAGGGTCGCCGTGTTCTTGTCGCCGACAAGGAGACCGAGACTGAGTATCCGCTGCCAAGGCGAGCTCGGATTCGGGTTGCGGAAGGCGACATCATCGAGCCGGGAAGCCAGCTCACCGAAGGGCCTCTGGACCCCAAGGAAGTGCTGGAGATTCGCGGGGTGCGTGCCTCCCAGCGGTACCTGGTCGATCAGGTGCAGGAGGTGTATCGCAGTCAAGGCGTAGATATCCACGACAAGCACATCGAGCTGATTGTTCGTCAGATGCTGCGCAAGGTTCGTGTTGTCAATTCTGGTGACTCGCACTTCCTGCCTGCCGAGCTCATCGACGAGCAGGAGTTCCGTGATGTGAACCGCTCGCTCGTCGAGGAAGGCAAGCATCCGGCTGAGGGTCGTCCCGAACTGATGGGTATCACCAAGGCGTCACTTGCTACTGATTCGTGGCTGTCGGCGGCGTCGTTCCAGGAGACAACTCGGGTTCTTACCGAGGCGTCACTGCAGGGCAAGTCGGATTTCATGCGGGGTCTGAAAGAGAATGTCATCATCGGCAAGCTCATTCCCGCCGGAACCGGCAGCACCCGGTACCAGTCGATCCAGCCTTCGTTGCCCGATGCGACGGTGGTCTCTGCGCTTGGTCTCTTCGGAGATGCGGCTCCAGAGAGTGCTTCCGAAGAGGATGCACTGCCTGCCGATCCAGCCCAGTGGCTGGCCAGCCTCGGTGCCCAGCCGGGCGATGCGGACGCAGACGAGTAGCACAAGTCGATCTAACAGAAGAAGGCCCCCACCTGGGGGCCTTCTTCTCGTTTGTCTCTATTGCAGCCGGGCGCCGTCTCCGGCTAGCCCATCAATCTGCTGTTTGATGAATCGGCGGTCCATTTCTGAAACGGCGAGCTCGGCCGCTCGTTCGTAGGCCTGCTGCGCCGCTTCTCGGCGTCCAAGTCGGCGTAGCGTTGACCCGCGGGCCGCGTGCATCAAGTGATAGCCGTCGAGGTCGGGGGCGATAGCATCAAGTGCGACAAGCGCTGCATCTCCGCCTTCGCTTTCGCCTATGGCGATCGCTCGATTGAGTGCAACCACCGGCGTCGGCAGCCGCGAGAACAGATGGTCGTAGAGGGTTGCGATCTGCGGCCAGTCAGTTTCTGCAAACGAAGCAGCATCGCAGTGCACGGCCTGTATGGCCGCCTGGATCTGAAATGGTCCCGGCTGATCACGGCGAATACAGGACCGAACGATTGCATGTCCTTCTTCGATCATCGTGCGGTCCCACTTGGTCCGGTCCTGGTCACGCAAGACAACTACGGCACCGTCAGCGGTGCGGGCGGGGAGACGCGATTCGTTGAGCAGCATGAGGGCGAGTAGCCCCGCTGCTTCGGGTTCGTCTGGCATGAGAGCCACCAGAGCGCGGGCGAGGCGTATTGCTTGGTTGCGCAACTGTGCCTGCTCCAGATCATCACCACCGGTGTTGTACACGAGGTACAGCACCGACAGGACTGATTGAAGACGCTGCGGCAGGTCGGCCTCTGCCGGAACCCGATAGGGGATCTTGGCGGCCTTGATTTTGTACTTGGCCCGGACCAGACGTTTTGCCATCGCTGACTCGCTCACCAGGAAGGAGCGGGCTACCTCCGCGACGCTGAGCCCTCCTAGTAGGCGAAGGGTCAGAGCGATCTGGTGGTCCTGACGCAGCGCGGGGTGGCAGCAGGTAAAGATGAGCCGGAGTCGATCGTCGCCCACCGGTCCGTCCTCTTCTAAGTCGTCGGCATCCAGATGGTGTGCCGCGGGTAGCGCACCGAGCTGTTCATGAAGTTCTCGGCCACGGGTCGAGCGGCGCACGGCATCAATGGCGCGGCGTCGTGCGGTCGTCACGATCCACCCCGCCGGGTTGGGGGGAATACCGTCACGCGGCCACCGGTCGCTTGCGATGACGAAGGCGTCCTGGACGGCGTCTTCGGCGACTGTGATGTCACCGAAGACGCGGACCAGGGTTGCGACGGCTTGGCCGGACACCTCGCGGAAGACCCGCTCGATAGTGGTCGCCTCCCGGGGGGCGGCGACGCTTCTCCTAGGCACCCGGCATGTTGTCGGCGACCTTCCCGGTAGCGCCGAACGGACGGACTTCGATCGGAGAACCGATGCAATCAACGACCTTGCTGGCCCAGGCCAACGCGGCATCGAGGTCGGCAGCGTCGATGATGTAGAACCCGGCAATGTGCTCTTTCGCCTCAACGAACGGCCCGTCCGTCATGACCGTATCGCCCTCGTTTGACCGAACGACAGTCGCCGCGTCTGCATCTGCGAGTCGGCCACTGAACACGAACGTCCCGCTCTCCTCCATCTCGGCTTCCAGAGCAATGATCCGCCCCATCATTTCTTGCATCATCTCGGGCGTCATCGACTGTGCGTGGGCCTCAGCGGGGGCGTCATCGCTTGCGGCGGTGTGCACGGACAAAAGGTACCGGCTCATGAATGCTCCTTATCGTTGGTGCGGGTCGCTCCCGCGTTCACCCTACCTACGAACAGAAAGGGCTGACGAGGACACCCGAGCCAAAGAATTCTTCAGAAATCTTGGTCCCCATGTTGGGTTGCCGCGTTGGAGTCCTATTGGCTGAGACCCCACCATTGCACCGCCCGGGTCAGCAAAGTGGCCGCCTGGTCTCGGAAAACAGGTTCGCGGGGGCAGTAGCGATCTGTGGTGTCGTGGCAGCCTTTGGTGATCCCAATGGCGGCGATCGCGTTGATATCTGCCTCGAAGATGCTGTTCTCATCGTCGATGAACTGATCGATAGGAGAGGAGGGGATTCCGAGGGATCGCGTCAGCAGTGCGGCGAACTGTCCTCGGGTCACTGGATCGTCGGGGCAGGCGGTGTCTGGGCCACAGCCACGCAGTATGCCCGCCTCGGCAAGCCGGTTCAGAGACGGTTCTGCCCAATGGCCGGTGTCATCGGTGAAGTGGTCGACGACGGTCGGCGCCGGGTCCAGGATCCTGTCAAGGAGCGCGGCAGTCTCGGCCCGGCTCAAGTTGCGATCGGGGCAGTACAACTCTGTGTCACAGCCGAAGATGTATTCGTGCTGGAACATCCACTCGATGTCGCTCTCGTGCTGGTTGCCGTCGTCGTCCCTAAAACGATTGGGGCACCCCACACGACCGTCGGCGCTTATCGCAAGATCGTCGATGCGCAGAGTGAGGTCTCGATCATTGGGAATGATCGAACCGCCGAAATACACATTGAGCCAGAACGTGCGGATATCGAGCGTTTCCTCGGTCGCCCTTCTGAAGCTAAGGCCGTCCTGAGCGAAGGCGAGATCGTTGTCCACCCAACCCTGGAGGACACCATCGGCGCTACCGGGCGTGTTGAGAGCGACATGACCCTCCACGCAGTACCACTGGTCCTGATCGAGGACACCATCGCTATCCCACAACATGAACTCACCGCAGGTACGTGGTTGATCGAGGTGATAGGTGTAGTACCCGAGTTGGATCTGGTCCGACTCGAGGTCACCGAATCCGGCCGGCTCGAACAGCATACGGGCCGACCACCCCGGGTACATTTCCGTCGAAGGGTTGCAGCCGCGGGCAGTGAAGTTGGGCATTCCGGCGAAACCGGGCAGCTTGCCACTGGTGATTGGCTCGAAATCATCGAGTCTGATCCGATAGCGGAACCAGGCCTCATCAACATTGTCGGGCAGCTTCCATAGTGGTCCGGTGCCCCTTCGCTCTCCGGGCGGGATATTGACCCGGAGCCCGTTCTCCTGATATCCGCGGATTAGGGAGGTGTTCTTGTCGTCGGCGAAGCGCCAATCGATCCAGGTGTCGTGCCAGTCTTCGGACTCGAACTGCTCGAACAGGGGGAGCGTCGGGGGAGGAACCGTTGTGGTCGTGGTTGTCGTACTCACCGGCGGTTCTTCTTGAGCGGCGACCATCGCAGGTGCGACGAGCGCGGACAGCACAATCAAGATGGCGAGTATTCGAGTAAGTCTTGGCACGTGCGGGGAGAGTAATGAAGCTTGGGGACTAACTCTGAACCAAGCACGATATGTGGGGCGCCTAGCGCACGTACAATTGAAGGTATGAAGATGTACGCCATGTGCCGCAACTGCGGACGCAACCTGGCCGGGAGCCACGGTTTGTGCCGACTGTGCCTTATGCGCCGGCCACCGCAGCGGCGCATCCAGACAAAGCAATCACCAAAGGCCCAACGCTGATGCTGCGCTTCTCCGTACTCAGGGTCCCGATAGCCGTCCATTGGTCGTTTGCGTTTATTGGCATCCTTGTCATCGGTCAGTTTGAGCCGCCGGAGGTTGTTGGCTTTGTGGTCGGCGTCTTCGTGGCGGTGCTATCGCACGAGATGGGCCATGCTCTTACCGCTCGTCGTTTCGGGGCCAAGGCGGTCACCATCACCTTGTTTGGCCTGGGCGGCCTTACGCAATACCCGGCCGACACCCCGCTGACGCCGGGGCGTCGCTTCCTCATTGCCGCCAGCGGATCGGCGGTCGGGATGACCCTCGGTGGCATCTTCTTTCTGACCAAGAACACCGACTTTGCCGTGAGCATGTTTCCCTTCGGTCGTGCGGTGATGTGGGGCATCATCGTGGCCGGGCTGCTGTGGGGAGCGCTGAACTGGCTACCTATCCTTCCGCTCGATGGCGGCAACATGGCCTGGCATGTGCTTGAGATTGTCTCGCCAAGATATGCCCTGCGGATTGCCAAGGTGCTCACTGCGGTTACCGCGGCGATCGTCGCCTACTTTGCGGTTACCGCTTGGGACAACACTTTTGGGGCAGTCTTTCTTGCGGTGATCGCCATGCAGGGTCTGCGCATCCCCGAACGTAACGCGACGGTTCGGCCTCGGCCAACCCCAACCGATACGGCATCACTTTTGTCGATATTCGATGATGGGCCGGAAGTCTGAACATGGCACTGGTGGCAGAGTCAGAATCACCGGCGGTCCAGGCGGTGCAACTTGTCGTGGTCGTCCTCGCCCTCATGTGGGTCGTCGAGGTGGTTGATGCCCTCATCCTGGACAGCAGGCTCGATCAACACGGGATTGTTCCGCGGTCGTGGGGCGGACTGGACGGGATCCTTTGGGCCCCCATCTTGCACGGCGGATTCGGTCATCTGGTTGCCAATTCGGTCCCATTCCTGGTGCTTGGCTGGTTCATTGCGTTGGACGGGCCACGCCGCTGGCTTTCCGTGACGGTCTTTGTAGCCCTGTTTGGCGGCGCCGCGACTTGGCTATTGGCCCGTTCGGCCGTTCACATCGGAGCGAGCGGGCTTGTCTTTGGATACGCCGGGTTCTTGCTGGTCGCCGGTTTTGTCGAGAAATCCATCAAGGGCATTGTTGTTGCGATCATCGTTGGCGTGCTGTTCGGGGGAATGGTGCTGCGCGGCATAACCCCTGTCTCCAGCTGGGTTTCATGGGAGTCCCACCTGTTCGGCCTGATGGCCGGAGTGCTTGCAGCATTCGTAATCGCGGCGCCGCCGAGCGAACGTACCGTTTCTTGACTCCTTTGCCAACCGGAACGCATTAGCGTATGGATACAAAGCCTAGAGCTGGGGGTTCAGTGAAGAAGTTGTGTATTGGGATGATCCTCCTTGGAGCACTCGTGGCCATCGGCATCAAGACGGGTGTTATCCAGATCGACCATCCAATCGATGCCTAACCGTGGCCCTATTGAAGTAGTCGACTACCACACGGCTGGTGAGCCGTTTCGTATCGTCGTCTCCGCCGAACCTCAATTGCTGGGGAAGAACGGGCTCGAGCGCCGGGACTATGCCGCAACCCATGCCGATGACATCCGACGACTACTGGTGAACGAACCACGTGGTCACGCCGACATGTACGGATGCTTTGTAACCCCACCCGACGACGAGGGAGGAGACCTGGGTGTGGTGTTCTTTCACAAGGATGGGTTCAGTACCGCCTGCGGACATGGGACGATCGCACTGGTGACCTGGGCAATCGAATCTGGGCGCCTCCCCGCAGCTGGAGACGAGATGCGGGTCTTCGTAGACGCTCCGTCGGGGCGTCTCGAGGCCACAGCCGAACTTGTTGACGGGAGGGTCGGGGCTGTTTCGTTTGTGAATGTGCCCAGCTATGTCAGTGGCCGTCAGATCCCGGTCCAACTGGCCGAAGGTGTCGTCGGTGTTGATGTTTCGTATGGAGGGGCGTACTACGCCTCGGTCAATGTCGCAGATCTTGGGATGACCATTCAACCGGGCAATTTGGCCAGGTTTATCGAGCTGGGGCGCGAAATCAAAGAGATCCTGGGTCCGAACGAGGCCGTCGTCCATCCGCTCGATCCACGTCTGTCCGGTCTATACGGGACGGTCTTTTTTGAGAGTTATGACCATTCGGGGCCGGGACTCCACCAACGGAATGTCACAATATTTGCCGATGGCGAAGTCGACCGGTCCCCTTGTGGCAGTGGAACATCGGCCAGATTGGCCGTTCTCGATTCCCGCGCCCAGTTGGGTAGGGGCCAGACTCTGATCCATGAGAGCATTATCGGGACCCGGTTCACTGCCAAGGTGGTCGGTGACGCCAATGTTGCGGGACTCCACGGCGTGAAAACCGAGGTTCGCGGCAGCGCCTTCAAGACCGGCTCGGCGGTATTTTCCCTCGACGAACATGACCCGATCGGTCTAGGCTTCCAGCTCCGCTGACCCTCAAACAGCTACCTTGCATCCGCCACGTTAGAGTCCGTGTCAGGAGTCGGGCTCCGATTGCATCGGAGCACCAAGCTGATTTCATCAGCCCGTCTTTTGCGTTACGCCCTAAACGGTCTCTATAATCCTGCACCGGTTTTCCCGACGGATTCCCACTTACCCTGAGGCGCCCCGGCGTTGTTGTGAGTGGAGCAATCCCACAAAGGGTTCGGCGGCTCCCGCGCATGCGGTGGCGCCGATTTTTGTCTGTAAGTACCCGCTCCTTGAAAGGGGTCGGGGTGCGCCGAAGAGAGAAGAGAAGGCACTGTGCCGACTGTGCAACAACTGATTCGACAAGGCCGTAAGCCAAAGCCGAAGAAGACCAAGACCCTCGGTCTCGCAGGCTCGCCGCAAAGGCGAGGCGTGTGCACGCGCGTCTATACCGTGACGCCCAAGAAGCCGAACTCAGCGCTGCGCAAAGTTGCCCGTGTTCGCCTCACCTCGCAGATGGAGATCACGGCGTATATTCCAGGTGAAGGTCACAACCTCCAAGAGCACTCAATCGTGCTTGTCCGTGGTGGTCGTGTAAAAGACCTTCCTGGCGTGCGCTACAAGGTCATTCGTGGAGCACTCGATGCAGCCGGCGTAGACGGCCGCAAGCAGTCCCGCTCCCGCTACGGCACAAAGAAGGATTCCTAACCAATGCGCAGAGCCCCAGCTGAAGTTCGCAAGATCGAGCCCGATCCGGTTTACCGGAGCGTTCTTGTCAGTCAGGTGATCAACAAGGTCCTCTGGCGTGGCAAGAAAGGCGCGGCCCGCCGCATCGTGTACGGAGCTCTTGAGACCGTGCAGAAGCGCACCGGGGATGACCCCGTCAAGGTCTTGAAGCGCGCCGTTGACAACATCCGGCCTGTCATGGAGGTCCGTTCCCGTCGTGTCGGTGGTTCGTCCTATCAGGTACCGGTCGAGGTGCGTCCCCGGCGTTCCCAGACCCTTGCCGTGCGCTGGCTTGTGGAGTTTGCCCGCAAGCGCAAGGAAAACACTATGTCGTTGCGTCTCGCCAATGAGATCCTCGATGCCTCCAACCGCACCGGTTCCGCTGTGAAGCGCCGGGAAGATGTTCACAAGATGGCGGAATCCAACAAGGCCTTCGCCCACTACCGCTGGTAAAAAAGACATGGCACGCACCATCCCCCTAACTCATATCCGAAACATCGGGATCATGGCCCACATTGATGCTGGGAAGACCACGATCACCGAGCGGATTCTCTATTACACAGGACGCACCTACAAGATGGGTGAGGTCCATGAAGGCGCGGCCGTCATGGACTGGATGGAGCAGGAACAAGAACGTGGCATCACGATTACATCTGCTGCTACCACCGCAGCCTGGGCTGATCACGTAATCAACATCATCGACACGCCTGGTCACGTTGACTTCACCGTAGAGGTGGAGCGTTCACTGCGGGTACTCGACGGCGCCGTTGCCGTGTTCGATGCAGTGTCCGGCGTAGAGCCGCAATCTGAAACCGTGTGGCGTCAGGCCGACAAATACGGCGTCCCCCGCATCTGCTTTGTCAACAAGATGGACCGGGTCGGCGCCGACTTCTTCGCGGCAGTTGACTCGATTATCGACCGTCTCGGCGGCAACCCCGTCGTGCTCCAGGTGCCGATCGGTGCTGAGGACAAGTTCCATGGCGTCATCGACCTTGTCGAAATGAATGCAATCGTGTGGCACGACGAAGAGGGCCACGAGCGAGAGATCGTCGCAATTCCCGATGAGTACGTCGAGATTGCCAACGAGTGGCACCACAAGATGCTCGACATTGTCGCTTCTGAGGATGAGGAGCTGCTCGACAAGTACCTTGAAGAGGCCGACCTCGATCCAGAAGAGATCCGCAAGGTCATCCGCAAGGGCACGGTCAACCGTGACTTTGTACCGGTGATGTGTGGATCAGCCTTCAAGAACAAGGGTGTACAGCCCCTGCTCGATGCGGTCGTCGCCTACTTGCCAAGCCCGCTAGATACCCCTCCGATGAAGGGTTTCAAGCCAGGCAAAGAGCACGAGGTTCTCTACCGCAGCGCAGACGATGCTGAGCCCTTCAGTGCCCTTGCGTTCAAGATCATGTCCGACCCCTACGTCGGCAAGCTGACCTACTTCCGGGTCTACTCCGGTACCGCCGCCAAGGGTGACGCCGTTGTCAACACCACCGACCGCAAGAAGGAACGCTTCGGACGCCTCCTCCGCATGCATGCCGCATCGCAGGAAGATATCACCGAGATTCATACCGGCGATATCGTCGCCGCGGTTGGTCTCAAGCACACCAAGACTGGTGACACGCTGACCGATCCGTCGGCTCCAATCCAGCTCGAGTCGATGACGTTCCCCGCTCCAGTTATTGCAGTGGCGATCGAACCAAGGACGAAGAGCGATCAGGACAAGCTGGGCAATGCGCTTACGCGACTCGCGGAGGAAGACCCCACGTTCCGGGTGCAGTCCGACGAGGAGACCGGTCAGACAATCATCAGCGGAATGGGCGAGCTTCACCTCGAAATCATCGTTTCTAGGCTCCTCCGCGAGTTCAAGGTCGACGCCAATGTCGGCCGTCCCCAGGTCGCATATCGCGAGACCATCAAGAAGGGGATCAAGAATTTCAAGCTCCGTCTCAAGCGCCAGACCGGCGGCTCCGGCATGTTTGCGGAGATCGTCGTTTCGCTAGAGCCGCAGAAGCCCGGCGAAGGCTTCGAGTTTGAAGACAAGGTCAAAGGTGGCAAGGTGCCACGTGAGTACATACCTGCCGTAGAGAAGGGTCTTCGTGACGCTCTCGACGGTGGCGTATTGGCGGGTTATCCACTCGTCGATCTGAAGGCCACACTCACCGATGGCAATAGCCATGCGGTTGACTCCTCGGAGATGGCTTTCCGCATCGCAGGCTCCATGGCTCTTAAGGATGCCGCCAAACAAGCTGGAGTGAAGCTTCTCGAACCGGTAATGGAACTCGAGGTCGTCACCCCAGAAGAGAACATGGGTGACGTCATCGGCGACCTTTCCTCACGACGAGGCAAGGTCGAAGCGATGGACAGTCGCGGCAATGCCCGCGTTGTTACGGCACTCGTGCCTCTGGCTGAGATGTTTGGATACGCAACTGATCTGCGGTCACGTACCCAGGGACGGGCGAATTACAGCATGCAGTTCCATTCGTATCAGGAAGTTCCGACCGAGGCCGCACGGGAAATCGTGGCCAAGGTCCGAGGCGAGTAACCCAAGGAGAAGCTGAGATG
>JASJHC010000174.1:0-12561 GCA_033791245.1 Acidimicrobiia bacterium
AACTTCGCATCGTCCAAGCACAACTTGTCGGATGGCTCGAAGGGCTTTTCCACGGCATCCAAGCGTCGTTGTTCAGCCAGCAGGCGGCGGCCGCCGCCCAACTCGACGAGATGCGCAGCCGCCGTGCCCTGGAAGCCGCTGTCGAAGAGGCGGGCGGACCCGGCCAGTACCTCTAGGAATCGAGAACGCCTTCGGCGTTCTTTGCGACTTCGGCTGCGCCGAACTCGGGGCAAGTGGGCTGGAGGCCTGCGAAGACTCCTGCGGCGTTCTTTGGCAGAACTCGAGACTCGATCGTACGCGAGCTGGTATTGGACCTACTCGACGTCATCCAAGGCTGCTTGGGCGGCGGCAAGGCGAGCGATGGGGAGCCGGGGCGGGCTACAGGACACATAGTCGACACCCCAACGGTGGAAGTATCCGATCGAGATCGGATCACCCCCGTGTTCGCCACACACCCCGATCTCCAAGCCAGGGTTAGCTTCTCGACCTGTGGCGATCGCTTGTTTGATCAGGCTGCCGACACCGACGTGGTCAATGCGCTGGAACGGATTCACCGACATCAGCCCCTGCTCGACATAGGAACGAAGGAACGCCTCCTCAGCGTCGTCGCGACTTAGACCCATGGTCGTCTGCGTCAGATCGTTGGTGCCAAAGGAGAAGAAGTCGGATTCGAGCGCCAGGTCGCCGGCCATCAAGGCCGCCCGGGGGAGCTCGATCATTGTTCCGATAGCCAGCTCGAGAAGACGGCCCGCAGAGTGGACTTCCTCTTCGATCATGTCACGAACCAGGTGTAGCTCTTCGACCGAGCTCACCAGGGGGACCATGATTGCGAGCCGAGGGTCGCCGCCGGCATCCAGTCTGCGGCGCACCGACTCCAAAGCAGCCAGTACCTGAACGCGGTAGATCTCTGGAATGACGACTGCAAGCCGGACCCCTCGCAATCCGAGCATCGGGTTTACCTCGGACCACTGCTCAATTGCCGCGTCGAGACGTTCCAGATCGCCGACCTCCTCACCTGCAAGACGGCGCGCCACCATCTCCTTGTCGACATCGATACGAGACGGAAGGAACTCGTGCACCGGGGGGTCCAGTAGACGTACCACCACCGGGGTGCCATCCATCGCTTCGAGAAGTTCCTCAAAGTCTTCGACCTGAAGGCTTTCCAACTCCTCGAGCGCTTCGGCCTGATCCCTGCCGTCTTCCGAAAGCAGAATTCGCCTCACCACGGCGAGACGCTCTCCGTGAAACATGTACTCGGTTCTGGCGAGCCCGATGCCTTCGGCTCCGGCCGCCCTGGCGGCGGTGGCCGCACGGGCTGTATCGGCATTGGCCCATACCCCGAGTCGGCGCACCTCGTCAGCCCACTCGAGGAGCCGATCCAGATAAGAGGCAGCCGGTGGCTGGCTAATCGGCAATTCACCTGTGAAGACTGCACCACTGACTCCATCGATGGTGACAACGTCACCAACCGACAGCGTCGTCCCGGCAAACCGTATCGCGTCGTCGTTCACCACAACATCGGCGAGACCGGTAACCGAAGGAGTCCCGGCGCCTCTTGCCGCGACGGCAGCGTGCGATGTCCCACCACCGTGGCTCGTAATCAGACCCGCGGCCGAGACAACTCCATCGAGGTCCCGTGGCAATACCTCCCGGACTGCGAGAATCGCACGGTCACCGCCTTCGGCTGCAGCAATGGCAGCTTCAGCCGAGAAGACCAATCCACCGGTAGCCGCACCTGGAGACGCTGGGGTGCCGATTGCTATCGGCTCCACTGTTGGTGCGCCGTCGAGGCGCGGGTGCAGCATGCCCGCAAGCTGTTCGGCATCCACCCGGTGCAATGCCTCGTCCCGGCTGATCACTCCCTCATCCACCAGATCGACAGCGCAACGAACCGCCGCCTCGATCGACCTATCGGCGGGGCGGGCTTCGATCACCCAGAGGCTTCCTCGCTCCCGCACGAAATCAAGACGCACCATGTCGCGCCGAACGGCCTCGAGCCGAAGCGTCACAGCAAGTACCGCAGCATGTGCGTCTGCGCTGGCTTCTAGAAGATCAACGAGGCCCGGATAACTAGCTTGAGACCTGGGCCGGCTCACGCTGTCTGTGTAAATACCGGTGACTCCCGGAGATCCATCGCCGGGGTCGCGGCTATACGCAATGCCTGCTCCCGAATCGAAAGGCGCTTCGCCAAGGATCATTGGATGCACAACGATGCCCATGCCATCGTCATCGGAAATCTCGTGACTGCGACGGAAACGCCGTGCCTCCCGTCGGTTCCATGACGCAAATACTGCTTCGATTCCCTCCAACACCTGACCGGAGAGCTCATGCGGGATAGGACGCTGGGATTCATCAACCACCAGCGCCTCATAAGCATCACAGACTGCTTCGATCTGGTCCAAGGACCAGCTACCACGCTCCGCGGGACCGACGATTTCGGCAACGACACCGGTGTATCGGGCCGGGGACAGACCCCGCAACCTTCCGATCGACTTGAGGAAGCCAAGCCGCACGTTGGCCGCTAGCTGGGCGCCGCCCCAAAGGGCCAGACGCTCGAGCGACTCTTCGGTCGCCCCGAGATAGAGAGCGGAGTTGAAAACGCTCGGCATCTCGGTGGATGGGCTGGAGCGGACCGAAAACAGCACCGGACGGTCATGATCAGTGGCGCTGATTGCGGCCACGCTTCGATCAAGTGCGGCCGAGATCTCATCCCACGCCGGCCCTGGGATGTCCCCGGTCTCGAGAAAACGACGGCACACCACATCACTGACCGCGAACCCAGGTGGCACTGGAACCCCGAGATGGGCCATTTCTGCCAGGGCACGGCCCCTTGCCCCGACGCGCTCCGCCAGGCTGCCGAGCTCGTCTCGGAAGTCACAAACGAACTTCACAGGAAAAAGACCTCACCGTCGATCCAAATAGCCATATCTCTCCGAACTATATGAGAAGAACACGAAAATGCCTTGACCGGAGCCGAATGTGGGTGCATTATCCGCATTCGCTCTGGGCGCAGAATGGAATAAACAGTTATCCAGGGTGCGTTGCAGAGGTTACTTGCGCCCGTAGAAGTTGGTGTACAAATGGTGATGGCACTAGAAGAACAGATGTGGGAGCCCGAGCACGAATGGCGGGATGACTCAGCCTGCGCCGGTGCAGACTCGGACTTGTTTTTTCCTCCCGGTGAAGATGAGTCTCTGGCCATGCAGGCCAAGAGGATCTGTGGTCTGTGCCCGGTGCAGGAGCAATGTCTCCAGTATGCGCTGGCAACCAACCAAACAGAAGGTGTTTGGGGTGGCATGAGTTCCGGTGACCGACGGCGTCTCCGTCGCAGGATGCGGGATCGCGACCGTCGCAAGCGCGCCAGCTAACCGACGCGCTGGCTAGCCGCCAGCCGTAGCTGTCCTCCCCAGGAACGACACCAACCGTACAATCGGTTTGGCGTCGGCAGGAGCGCTCTGCTGCGCGCCAAACATGCCGGGTGCCCGCAGGGTTTCCTCGCTGAAGGACTGCGCAACCTCCAAAACAGTGTCGGCCAGATCATCGCTAATCGCTAATTCCCGCCCCAACGCAGTAGCTAGGTCCCAAGCATGGCCGATCGTCTCCACGATGAGATAGGCCGCGAGCCGTTCGCCGTGCTCCTGTCCCCAAGGCATTGAGTAGGTAGCGGTAAGAGCGTCCGCCGCCCCCCACCGCGCCACCGACTCGCCTGCTATCTCATCAAACCGCAGCGCAACATCGATCGCGTCGACCTCTACCCGGACATCGGCATCGAAGCCGTCACCAGCCGCAAGCCGGGAAAACTGATTGATGCCGTCCAACACGTGCCTTGCCAACCCGGCGATGTCAAGACCATCGAGGTGGGTTGCTCGGACCCAGTCGTCCGCCCATATGCCGGCAATCGTCTCCCGCATCACGTCATATGACCGGGCAAGGAGTTCCAGAGGATCCCTGTTGTACGAGATAACGAGACTCAGTTTTCGGTGATGGTCACCGAATTGATAACGCAGTCCTCGTGGGGACGATCCTGAGCACCGGTCGGCGTTGCAGCAATCGAGTCGACCGCATCGAGACCATCGGTTACCTGCCCGAAGATGTTGTACGAATGAGGAAGACCAGCATCGGCGTGGCAGATAAAGAACTGCGAACCGTTGGTATTGGGGCCGGCATTGGCCATGGCAACGGTGCCTCTGCCGTACTTGCCGGCACCCTCGAGTTCGTCACGGAACTTGTAGCCCGGGCCACCCATCCCGGTACCGGTTGGGTCTCCACCCTGGATCATGAAGTTGGGGATGACCCGGTGGAAGATGACACCGTCGTAGAAGCCCTCTCGGGCCAGGAACACAAAGTTGTTCACTGACATCGGTGACTGCATCGCATCGAACTCGATAGAGATCTCACCGTGATTGGTATGCAGCATCGCCGCATATGTCTTGGCAAGATCGATTGTCATCTCGGGTTGCGAGTCGTACTGGGCCATTGGTCACTCCTGATTTGTGATTGGGGGAGGTTAGTCCGCAGACCTTGCGACTAGTTCCTTCTCCGCCTGCCGGACATTGGGTGAGATCGCTTACCCCGGAACGGGGCCATCTCCGGGTCCGGCTGCCACGAGGTGAGGTCGGAGACACGCTCGTCGTTGGAGAACATCTTGACGATCGGGACGTTAAGCCCGGCCCGCCGCTGGATGCCGAGGACTTCGTTCACCTGATCCCACTCGACGAATGTCACTACCAGACCCGACTCACCGGCCCGAGCCGTTCGGCCGGAACGATGCAGATACGTCTTGGGGTCGTCAGGTGGGTCGTAATGCACGACGACATCAACATCGTCGATATGAAGGCCACGGGCGGCAACGTTGGTGGCAACAAGAACCGGGTTCTCCCCAGACGCAAAACCCGCCATTGCCTTATCGCGCTGGCGTTGCTGCAGATCACCGTGAATCGCTCTCGCCTCGACGCCAATATCCTGAAGATTGCGGGCGACACGGTCACACTCCGCCTTGGTACGGACAAACAGCAGGATTCGGCCCGAGACCGCGGCGATGGCGGCTGCCATCTTTACCTTGTCCATGTGATGAACCTTGAGGAAGCGGTGCTCCATGGTGTCGATGGTGTCGCCGTCGGGCTCAGTGTCGTGACGAACGGGCTCGTCCATGTAGGCACTGACCAGTGACCCAACCTGACCGTCGAGGGTCGCTGAGAACAGGTAAGTCTGATACTCCGTGGAGATGCCGCTCATGATCCGTCGTACCTGAGGCAAAAAACCCATGTCCGCCATTTGGTCGGCTTCGTCAATGGCGACCGTACGCACGTCATCCAAGAGCAGTTCTTTCCGCTCGATCAAGTCGATGAGTCGACCCGGCGTGGCAATCACGATCTCGACGCCACGGCCCAAGGCCTTGGTCTGCTCGCTCATTGGGGCACCGCCGTAAACGGCAGCCGTGCTGTACCCGCGCAAGCCAGCCAGAGGCTCGAGGACGCTGGTCACCTGACGGGCCAGCTCACGGGTAGGTACCAGGACCAGGGCGAGAGGCTTTTTGACTTGGGCCCGATCCAGTTGTTGCACGATCGGCAGACCGAAAGCAAGGGTCTTGCCCGAGCCGGTGTTGGCCTTGCCGCAGACATCTTTGCCGGCAAGAGCATCGGGGATCGTCAACATCTGAATGGGGAATGGTACATCGATCCCATCGGCAGCAAGAGCCGCAGTTAGGTCGGGCTCGATCCCGAGCGATTCGAAAGTGGCGGGATTGGTCATCAGAGCTTCCAGATAGAGGTGGGGGCGAAGAAAAGGGCCCCGCAGATCAACCCAACTTAGTCGGAGAACAGCCAAACCAGGCCGTTTTGGACCGCAAAACCTAGCTGCGACTGGCCCTGGCACTGTGGTATGCCAAGTTGCGGGCCTCCAGCTCAGCGTTCAATTCGGCGCCCAACAACATGATCAAGCCCGACATAAAGAACCACAGGAGCAGCACGATGATGCCGGAAAGAGCTCCGTATGTTGCACCAAGCGAACCAGCGCTATTGAAGTAGACCGAGAATCCGACCGTGGCAAGCAGCCACAGAACTGCAACCGCCAACGCTCCGATCGACACCCACGGCGATTTGGAAGCAGGTCGATTCGGGGCGATCTTGTAGAGCATCCCGAGACCAACGACTACCAGCACAAAGATCGTTGGCCAGCGTGCATATTTAACAAGCTGGGTCAAGTCTTCGGCACCAATGGCATCCAGGAGGTGCGGGAGGAAAGTCACCGCCGAAGCGGCGGCGCCGACAAACACGATCAGCCCGATGGTTATGCCGAGCGACATTCCCCGAAGAATTATGAACGGCCGATTCTCTGGAGTTTCGTATGCGATATCGATGCCGGTAATCAAGGCCTTGGTGCCGGCAGATGCTGACCACAGGGCCGCGATGATGCTGACCACGGCGGCAAATCCAAGCCCAGAGCCGGACGACTTCACCACAGAGGTGAGCTGCGCCGAGATGAAGGCGGCCGTCTCTTTTGGTAAGGCATAGGAGATGCTCTCGATCTGAGTTGCCAGCTCGGCAGGGTCAAGGACTAATCCGTATATCGAAATCGCGGCGATAGCTGCTGGGAACACGGCGAGGAAGGCGTAATAGGAGAGACTGCCCGCAATCATCGGCATGTGGTGCTCACGCAACCGCAACACAACTGCTTTGGTCACCGACAGCGGCTCGTCGAACCAGCGCCGAGGTTTGACGGCGGCCGGCGCGGGCTCTGTTGCATCAGTCGAAGACGGGCCTTCGCGACGAGGGCGCACCGCCGCCACAGCTGTGATCGCGGCCAGGCCGGCTAGAACCCAGTTGAGATACTTCTTCATCCCGAAAGACGGTAGTCAGCCTATTGCGCGAGTAGGTCCCCATCGATAGCAAAGAGCTGGTCGACACCCGCCATCACCGCAGGTGCGCTACCGGCAGCCTGCGGCAGGATCTGATCGGCATAGAACCGGCTGGTATCAATCTTTGCTCGCAGCCAGGGGTCATCGCCATCGCTTTCGAGCAACCGGTGCGCAATCAGGGCACTCCTCCCCAGGTAGTAGCCACCGGCCACGACTCCGAACTGACGTAGATATGGTGTCGCTCCGGCGAGACCGTCATTCGGATTGGACGAATCCAAAAGCCAGTTGGTCGTCTCCCGGAGCCCGGAAACCGCCTCACGCAGAGATTCGCCCATGGACCGCAAACCATTTTCGCTGGACCTGAGCTCGGCCGCGGTGGCATCCATCTCGTCGAGGTAGTCGGCAGCCACCTTGCCGTTGGCGAGCGAAATCTTGCGCATGACCAGATCCATCGCCTGGATGCCGTTGGTCCCCTCATAGATCGGAGCAATGCGGGCATCACGCCAGTGTTGGGCCGCACCGGTCTCTTCTATGAATCCCATGCCACCGTGCACCTGGACACCCAAAGAGGTGAGCTCCACACCGAGATCGGTTGCCCATGCCTTGGCGATGGGAGTCAGCAGGGCAGCACGATTAGTGCCGGCCAGCCTCGTCTCATCATCGGCGCCACGCTCGCTACGATCCGAGGCGACTGACGTGTCGAGAATCAACGCACGCATCGCCTCGATGTTCGCTTTCATCGTCATCAACATCCGACGTACATCGGGGTGATCGATGATTGGTGAGGACTGGTCCTTTGGCGATCCGATCGCTCTCCCCTGCCGCCGCTCCTTGGCGTACTCAAGCGCCTGCTGGTAAGCCCGCACCGACAAGCCGAGTCCTTCCAATCCCACATGGAGCCTCGCATCGTTCATCATCGTGAACATGCAGCGCATCCCCGCGTTCACTTCGCCGACCAGGTAGGCAACGGCACCACGTTGCTCGCCATATGCCATCACGCAGGTCGGACTGGCATGGATGCCCAGCTTGTGCTCCACACCGACGCATTCGACGTCATTGCGATCGCCAAGACTGCCATCGGCATTGACCAGGTACTTGGGGACAAGAAACAGCGAGATACCTTTGGTCCCTGGAGGCGCTTCGGGAACTCGGGCGAGGACGAAGTGGATGATGTTGTCGGCCATCTCATGTTCGCCCCACGTGATGAATATCTTGGTCCCCTGGACCCGCCAGGTGCCGTCGTCCTCCGGCCAGGCCTTGGCCCGCAACGCACCAACATCGGAGCCTGCTTCCGGCTCGGTGAGCGCCATGGTTCCCGACCACTCGCCGCTGATCAGTTTTTCCAGGTAGGTGGCCTTGAGCTCTTCGCTGCCATGGTTCTGGAACGCCTCGACGGCACTCGTGGTCAGCATCGGACACAACGAAAACGCCATGTTGGATGCGGTCAGCATCTCCTGGATGGCCGTGGCCATCACCCCAGGGAATCCGTGACCGCCGTATTCCATGTCTCCCTTGATGGCGGCCCAGCCCGCCTCGACGAACTGCTTATAGGCGGCCACCATCTCATCCGGGACAATCACACTGCCATCGTCGTTGCGGGTGATGCCTTGGGAATCGCCTATGGGGTTGGTTGGCGCAACGACTTCGGCAAGGAAGCGACCGGCTTCATCCAGAGCGTCGTAGACGTCTTCAGCCTCAACATGCTCAAATCCGGGATAGGAGGACAAGCCCTCCAAATCGACGATGTTCTCTAGGACAAAACGTATGTCACGCAGGGGGGGGCGATAGTCACTCATATCCGACAGAATAGAACGCGGCGCGCCACACTGCCCGTGGTAGCCCCGAGATCAGGCATAATCAGCTCATGCTCTGGTTTCTAATCGCCCTTATGATCGGACCCGCGGTCTACGGCACCCATCGTCTTGCATTGTGGGCCGAGGACCGTGGGTGGATCTACTACAAGAACTCGAGGGCTCCGCTCGGCTCGTACGGGATGGCTCTGATCGACGCGACATCGATGTTTGCACCGGAGGTCGAGCACGTTATCGAGGAGCAACAGGCGGAAGAACACCGCGCCGAAGTCACTGAGTCCGGAGAGACTCTCGGCTCTGAAGACATTCCTCGGGGTCGTGTCGATTTCGACTAGTTCTGTTCGTCGCAGAATATCCATGGTTCCATTCCAGCCGCGCCGAACTGCTCCTGCGGTTGGAGCGATACGAGGAAGCAACAGAAGCCTTTCGCCGTGCAATCTCCCTCACCAGTAACCGACACTCTCGCTCTTTCCTGGAAGAGCGCCTCGCCACAATCGGTTGACCACGACATTGTCAAATGGACGGAGTCGGTCCATGCAACGAAGATAGGCAGCCTTATGGACATCGATATTCGCAATATTCCGCCCCCCACTGAGTGGGGAGTCACCATCTCTCCCGAAGCCATTGACCGCCTCGCCGATCAATGGAAAGACAATGCGTTCCCGCTTCCGGGCTGGGACTACAAAGGTTTACCCCAGGGCTTGGACGACGAGAACTGGTACAACCTGTGCGTCGTCGCCTGTTCGGTGCTCGCCTGCATCTGGCCACCCGACGGTGAAGACATGTGGACAATCCGCTACGACGGCGACGATCTCGACGACGCTCCTGCGGTGTTCGCATGCTTTGCCCGCCGCATCGTCGATGGCCAGCTTGACCTTGACATGTTCTCAACCGTTTCCGGCGCTGAGTTCTTTGCCGGCCGCGGCACGCTGCAGTTGGTCGACGAGAAATGGGCACAGCTGCGTGCCGCCGTCGACGCCATCAAGACGACCTGGAGTGGTTCCATCCGCAACCTCGTCACAGCTGCCGAGGCCGATGCTGAACGGGTTGCTTCGCTACTCGTCGAGACTGTGCCCGGCTTCGACGATTCACCCCTGTCTCCCGTTGGCAATCTGCCTTTCCACAAGCTGGCACGATTGGCAACGGCCATGATGTCCGCGGGCGGCAGCACCGCCTTCTCCGGTCTCGAGCGACTCCCGGTATACCCCGACTACATGCTCCCTCGGGTGTTCCGCCACTTCGGAATCATGGTTTACAACGACGATCTGGCAACAGCCATCGACACCAGGAAGCTGGTCCCCAAAGAGTCACCCTGGGAGCTAGCGATCCGCTGGGCAACGGTCTACTGCGGGGATCGATTGGCAGAGGCACTGCAGGCGCGGGGGGCGGATGTATCGACCCCGGCTCTTGACTATGCGTTGTGGGAGAGCGCCGTGTTGGGCCCCAATGCCATGAGCATGGGCGAGCACCATCGCACGCTTACCCTCGCCTACTGATTAGCTAGCGTGAGCCATTCCCCACCAAGTAGATAGCCATGGCCGAAACCGAGACCCAGAAGCCCCTCAGCCGCGGCCATTTCACTGCACTCCTCTCGATGATCATGGCACTGGGGGCTTTGGCCATCGACTTGATGCTCCCCGCTTTCGACGACATGCGGGAGTACTACGGCCTCGCCGCGGACTCGACCCGGGTCGCTCAGGTGGTCACAGTGTTCCTGCTGGGGATGGCGTTGGCCCAGTTCTTCTACGGACCGCTGGCAGACCGCTTTGGCAGGAAACCAACCCTCTACGTCGGGTTTGCGATCTACGCCCTCGGTGCCCTCGGTGCCTTGTTATCGCCATCGTTGGAATGGGTGCTGGTGAGTCGGTTCGTATGGGGAATCGGATCGGCCGGACCAAGAGTCGTCGCGGTGTCGATAGTCAGGGACTACTACAGCGGGGACGAGATGTCGCGGGCTATGTCGTACATCATGGCTGTATTCATCATGGTCCCGGTACTCGCTCCATCGATCGGTGCCGGACTGATTTCGGTCTTCCCTTGGCAATCGGTCTTTGCATTCGGACTAGCAATGGTCGCAGCCCTGGCTGTGTGGGCGCGTGTGCTTCCCGAAACCCTTGCGCCTGAAAACAAACTCCCTATCGATCGCCACGTCATCTTTGCTTCGACCAAAGAAGTGCTGACCAACCGCCAGACCTTTGGCTACATGATGGCTATGACTATGACCTTTGCAGTCTTCAGCTCTTACCTGGCAAGCTCCGAGCGTATCTTTGGAGACTTCTACGGGCGACCAGACCAGTTCCCGCTCATCTTTGGTGGGATCGCCGGAGTCATGGGCATAGCCATGCTTACCAACGCTCGACTCGTCCAACGCATCGGAGCAAAGCGAATCACTCACCTGAGCCTGCTTGGCTATGTGGTTGCGGCTCTTGTCTTCAATCTGGCGTCCGCCAGCGCAGGTGGATTGCTTTCGTTCTGGGCATTCGTTGTAGGAATGGCTGCCATGGTGACTCTGCATGCCTTGCTCATCCCGAACTTCAACACCATCGCGATGTTGCCCATGGGCCACATCGCAGGAACGGCGTCAGCAGTGATCGGGACGGTCTCGCTGGCTATTGGCGCACTTCTCGGCGCGTTCATTGATCGCCTCTACTCCGACTCCCCCGCACCTTTGGTCATCGCCTTCGGCTTGTTCGGTGTGCTGGCCCTGGCTTGGGTCCTGTGGGCGGAGCATGGTCTACTCCAGACCAAGCAATCGCAGCCTGCTCTGGTGCCGACGCTGCCATCAGGCTCGACCAGGCCCTAGCCGTCTCAATAGGCTCAAGCTGTGGCAGAACTCATGGGCCGATCAGGGGAACTAGCCTGGAACAATCGGGGTCGGCACCTACCGCCGGTCACTATCGAGGAGGACCACATCATGCCAACGCCACACATCTCAGCCGAGTCCGGTAACTTCGCCGAAGTTGTTTTGCTCCCCGGTGATCCGCTGCGGGCGCAGTTCATCGCCGAGAACTATCTCACTGATGCCAAGCTGGTCACTTCTGTTCGCAATATCCTCGGCTACACCGGCACCTACGCGGGATCTCCGGTATCAGTCCTTGGAACGGGAATGGGTATCCCCTCCGTCAGCATCTACGCGACCGAACTTGTGCAGAGCTACGGCGTGAAGGACCTCATCCGGATCGGGAGCTGCGGTGCCCTCAGCCACGACGTCAAACTTCGGGAAATCATTATTGCAATGGGCGCCAGCACGGACTCCAATGTCAACCGCGCCCGCTACGGCGGCTACGACTTTGCGGCGATCGCCAATTACGACCTGCTCCGAAAGTCTGTTGATGTGGCCTCCAGCTACGACCGCAAGGTTCATGTTGGCAACATCTACACCTCGGATCTGTTCTATCACCCTGAGGACGAACACCGGATTGCCTTCAATCAGCGGATGGGAGTCCTTGCCGTCGAGATGGAAACCGCAGGCCTATACGGGCTGGCGGCACAGTTCGGGGTGCGGGCGCTGTCGTTACTCACGGTCAGCGATCATGTGCTCACCCACGAGGCAACCACGTCGGAAGAGCGGCAGACCACCTTCGGTGAGATGGTCGAGATTGCTCTCAAGACCGCGGTAGCAAGCTGAGCCAGAACCGCCCCGCTTACGAAATGTAAAGGCGGGGTCAGGGTCGCTACCCTGGTGAGCATGAGTACCTACGAAAAGCCCATCGAATGGATGGCGAATCCGCGTGCGCGCACGATCGCAAATAGCAGCGCCGTCGCATCCGTTTTCCCTGCCGGCGTGTTTGAACAAGCCCGCAGCTTCCATCGCCAGATCCCTGGCTATCGCCCTAGTCCGCTCCGCAACCTTTCCAGCCTCGCTTCGAAGTTGAGCGTTGGCGGGATCTGGGT
>JASJHC010000175.1:0-2634 GCA_033791245.1 Acidimicrobiia bacterium
TGCTCCTCGTCGTAGACGAACAGCGGCGTGCCGTATCTCTGCGTGAGCTCGATGACGTCAACACCACCGATGGTGAGCCGACCATCAACTACCGTTGCGGTATCGGGGAGAAGATGGGCCGGGACCTTGTCTGCGCTCACATGCGCTCCGGTACGTAGATGCCGAGCAGATCGAGCAACAACGTCAGCTCGGCAAGAGCAAGCTCAATGAGATGAAGCCATGAAGCCTGTCGCTCCACATCTTGCTCCCTGAGGATGTGACAGGCCTCATAGAAGCGGCTGAAGTCTGCCACCAACTCGTAGGCATACTCAGCAATGTGGTTGGGCGCACGGTGCTCAGCAGCTCTGGCGACGACCTCGGGGAGCCTGGCGAGCTGCAGCATCAGGTTGCGTTCTTGGTCAACCGTCGGCGCAATCAGCGGTCCGGCGGCCAGTCCCCTGCTTCCGGACTCACGCAGGACTGACTGCATGCGCACCGCACCGTAGAGAAGGTAGGGACCCGTCTTGCCATCGAAGGACGTAAACCTGTCGACGTCAAAGATGTAGTTCGATGACCGGTGGTTCTGCAGGTCGCCGTACTTGAGAGCGGCCAACCCGACTTTCTCGGCGATATCGGCCTTCTCGGCGTCGCCAAAGTCCGTGGCGATCTCATTTTCTTCGAGGCGCTCCGCCGCACGCGCAACGACCATATCGATGAGCTCCCGCAACCTGAGGAGACCGCCATCGCGTGTCTTGAACGGCTTTCCGTCGGGTCCGTTGACGGTGCCGTTGCCAGAATGATCGAGCACGGTTCCATCGGGTGCGATACCGGTCTTGTAGGCGGCACGGAAGACCTGCTCAAAGTGCAGCGACTGCCGCACATCAACCACGTAAATGAGCTCCTTGGCACCAATATCCTCGACGCGGTCTTCGATGGTGGCCAGGTCCCAGGTCGTATAAAGCGAGGCGCCATCCGACTTGATGAGGAGGAAAGGCGGTAGCTCCTTCGTATCCTCGTCAGTCATCACGTCGATGACCAGCGCCCCGTCACTCTCGTATGCGTAGCCGTCTTCCACCAGTCGCTTAACCATCGGTTGGAGGCGATGATTGATCGTGCTCTCGCCGTGCCAAAGGTCGAAGTGGACGTTGAGCCGGTCATAGACCTTCTTGATCGCATCGATCGAAATGTTCCTCATGTGCTGCCACAGGGCTCGATAGCCGGGGCGTCCGTCCTGAAGGGCAACGACTGCAGCTCGCGCCCGTGCCGCAAACTCCTGGTCTGCTTTCGCTCGCGCCGACGCCTCGGGATACATGACCTGGAGGTCATCGATCGTGACCGGGGACTCGCTTGGGTACCCGTCTGTTTGGCTTTCGTCGAAATACGGCAGCTCCGGGAAGCGATCCTCGAGTTCGGCGATCAGTTGCCCGTATGGCATACCCCAGTCGCCGAGGTGGACATCGCTAACAACATCGTTACCGAGGAACTTGAGGGTCCGTTTGATGCTCTCGCCGATGATCGCCGGACGAAGGTGCCCGACATGGAGCTCCTTTGCGACGTTCGGTCCGCCGTAGTCAACGACAATCTTCTTTGAGTCGGAAACCTCGGTCCCGAACCTCGACGACTCCTGCAACGAATCGACGTAGTCGGCCAGGTATGAATCGGTCAGAGTGATATTGATGAATCCGGGACCGGCCAAAGACAGGTCAGCGAATGGTGTGGTGTCTCCAAGGGAATCGATAACGCTTTGTGCCACCTCCCGCGGGTTCTTGCGAGCTGTCTTGGCGGCCGCCATCGATCCGTTGCACTGGAACTGCGCCAGGTCGGGGCGAGCCGAGACCACGACCGCCCCGTAGGACGAGTCGAGTCCCTGGGAGGCAAAGGCATCCCCAAACATCTGTGACAGAGTGGCGGTGAGAGACATCGTTTCCTTGGCTTGTTGCGGCGCAAGGATAGGCCCATGTCTCATGGGCAGATCGCCTTGTTACACTCCGGCGTGCGCCCCAGTAGCTCTGGGGATAGAGCACTGGCCTCCGGAGCCGGGAGCGTAGGTTCGAATCCTACCTGGGGCACGAGTGTGATGTCGCGAGACATTGGAAACCCTCGAACCTATGGTTCGGGGGTTTCTTGGTGTTGTTGGGGTTGGTAGTTGTTGTTGGGGTTGAGGGTGAGGTGGCGGATGATTTCGCCGGTGTTGGTGTCGATGATGTGGATGTCGAGTTCTTTGATGAGCATGGTGATGTGGGTTCGGGCATGGGTTCGGCCTATGCCGATGTGGTGAAGCTTGCCGGCGTGGCGCAGGGTGACGGTGCCGGTGTCTCCAACGATGTCTTGGCGGACCCGGTAGTGATCCTCGATCGGTGATTGACTGGGAGCGGCTTTCGGTAGTGCCTGATATCTGGATGCTGGGGTTTTCCGACCGAGCGCGGAATGCGGCCGACGATGGTTGTATTCGTCGACGAACCGGTCGAGATGCTGCCGTAGTTCTTCGAGGGTGCGGGCTCGGGGTTGGGCAGCCAGCCACTTTTTGAGGGTCTGGTGGAATCGCTCGACTTTCCCGCAGGTGGTGGGGTGGTTGGGTCGACTGTGTTTCTGGACGATGTTGAGGTCACCGAGGGTTCGTTCGAGACGGTTGCGGCCGCCTTTGCCTCCGGAGAG
>JASJHC010000176.1:0-4930 GCA_033791245.1 Acidimicrobiia bacterium
GAAAGCCCAGTCAGATGAGATGCCCAACTCAGCAGCAATCTCCTCTCGGCGACGATGATCAACGCGCAGATCACCAGAGGCGGCATCACCAAACGCAACACCGGCACAGCCTGGGGGCCGGATCATCCGTGGACGAAACCGGGAATGTCGAGATCGTCATCAGGTTCCTGTCGGGGCCTGCGTGTGGAGAACTCCGGGTAGGTGGCACCTTGGGTTAATGACCTGCGGTCACGATCAAAGCCGGCCGCGATTACGGTAACCCGCATTTCGCTTCCCAGCACATCATCGACGACAGCACCAAAGATGATGTTGGCATCAGAGTCACAGTGGTCGGAAATGATCGTCGCCGCCGTGGAGATCTCATGGAGTGTCATGTCATCGGGACCCGAAATGGACAGCAGCACCCCACGGGCACCTTCCATCGAGGTCTCTAGAAGCGGAGAGCTGATTGCCTTGTCCGCGGCTTGGGTAGCTCGGTTTTCACCCGTGCTGGATCCAATACCCATTACAGCTGAACCCGCCTCCGACATGACCGTCTTCACATCAGCAAAATCGACGTTGATCAGGCCAGGCGTCGTGATCAGGTCGGTGATGCCGCGAACGCCACTGGAGAGGACCATGTCGGCCATCCCGAATGCTTCGAGTACGCCTGTCCGCTCATCAGCAATCTCGAGGAGACGCTCGTTAGGAATAATGATCAGCGTGTCGACGGCTTCTTTGAGCGACTGGATGCCTTGCTCTGCCTGCACCGACCGACGCCTGCCCTCAAACCCAAATGGTCGAGTGACAACGCCAACGGTCAAGGCGCCAATAGAACGCGCAACCTCCGCAACGATTGGTGCGCCACCGGTTCCGGTGCCACCACCCTCGCCAGCGGTGATGAACACCATGTCTGCACCCATCAGTGCGTCTTCAATCTCGTCACGGTGGTCCTCGGCGGACTGCCGACCCACCTCCGGATCGGCTCCTGCGCCCAGACCACGTGTCGAGTCTCTACCAATGTCCAACTTCACGTCGGCATCGGACATAAGCAGCGCCTGGGCGTCGGTGTTGATCGCGATGAATTCAACGCCGCGGATGCCCGCATCGATCATTCGGTTGACCGCGTTTACACCGCCGCCACCGACCCCGACCACCTTGATCACTGCAAGGTAATTCTGTGGAATATTTCCTTCGGTCACCATCTCAAGCTCCTGTCTCAACCTGAACCTTAGCTCGATGCCGTTGTTTCACTAGTAACTTCCTGGAAACCCTCAACCTCGGGTTGAGGGTTCGTGACCGCCGGACGCAGCGGCGAAACCAAGTTTATCGATGCATCCGCATCCATCTCCTGTTCAAGCAGCACAGCAAGTGTCACTGCCTTTTGTGACATCTCGCGCGTTGATCCGAGGATTACTTCGTGTCCCGCCACAGTACCAACCAACTCACCATTGACGCTGTCGACTACCAAGTCCTCTTTCAGTTCGATGGGGAGCGCTCCGATGAACTCCAGCGCGCCAAGCACCAATGGGTCCTCGATGACCTCCCCAGGGGTTAGGGTGCTGGCCTCGATCCGCACCAGCGGTTCTACTAGGTTCTGTCCGACGGCGAGCACAGCTCCTTGGCTTGAACACACCAGCCATGTCGAACCCATCGCGACATGGGCGACAGGGACATACTCAACGACGGCGACCTCAATTGATCTCGGCCAGACCACACGGACCTGGGCTTCGGCGATCCAGGGATCAGCGCGGAGGCGTTCTTCGACATCGCCCGAGCGCACCGAGATGATGGGCACTCCGTCTTCGAGACCGCTCTCCTTGAGAATCGTGGCGACGGGTGACTGCTGCGCCCCCTCAACAGTGATGTTGTTGATCGCCAACCATGACGATTGGAATACCGCAACCACAAGCCCAACGACCACTGCCAGTCCCAACAGGCTGATGGTCCAGCGCAGTCTGCGGCGCGCCGAAGCTTCCTGGACCTGTCGTCGCCTTCTCGCCAGTCGGGGATCAACTTCTGGGGTCACTGGTGGCTACCGAAGTCACCAACGAAACGGATCTCCGGCTGCAGATCGGTCCCGGTACGTTCGAGCACAGTCCGGCGTACCTTGGCTACCAAGTCATATACATCCTGGGCCGATGCAGCCTCGGTGGCAACAAAGAAGTTGGCATGACGTTCTGAAACGGAGACACCTCCACAATTGAGGCCCTTGAGTCCGACCTCGTCGATAATCCGGCCCGCCGCATCACCCGGTGGGTTCTTGAAGACGCTGCCTGCGTTGAATGTGCCACCAGGCTGATGCTCTCTGCGCCATGAGGTGATCTCTCTCATCAACTGTTCGGCCTCTTCGGAGTCACGAGCAACGGTACGGAAGCGGGCACTGAGGACAACGTCATTGGCGCTCAGCCTGCTGTGGCGATAGGCCAGGTCAAGCCCGACCGCATCATCAACGGCGGTGCTTCCGCTCTCGAGATCGAGCACCGTCGCATCAACCAACCAGGCCGCGGTGTCAGCGCCGTGGCCGCCGGCGTTCATAGTGACCGCACCCCCGACCGAACCTGGTATCCCTACAAAGAACTCCAGACCGCCGCGCCCGTGACTAGCGCAGAACCTGGCGAGACGAGGCAGAGCGACCCCGGCCCCTGCCTCAACCATCGCTCCGTGCATCGCAAGCTCGTTGAAGCCCCCGGCCAGCTTGAGTATCAGACCCTGGAAGCCGGTATCCGAGATCACAACGTTCGACCCTCTGCCGAGCACAAAAACGGGAATGGGCTTGGCCTCGCTCCGACGGGCCGTTAACACCAGGTCGAGGTGTTCCAGCGACTCCACCTCGGCGTACCAGGCAGCAGTCCCACCGAACTTGTAGGTGGTCATCCCCGTCAGCGGATAGTCCCTCCGGACCCCTCCCGAGGAGGCCAGCTCTGCGAGAGTCACGACTGACCGCCCAAGGTGGCAGCAATCTCATCGGCAATGCTGTTGACGTCACCAGCGCCCAGGAGCAGCACCACATCGCCGTCGGCCAGCTCAGGAACAATTGCTGCGGCGACGTCCCTGATTGACGGGATGTAGCGAACGTCGCCACCGGCCGCGCTCACCGCCTCGGCTACCAGCCGACCCGTCACTCCCGGTTGCGGAGCTTCGCCTGCCGAATAGACATCGGTAACAATCACTTTGTCCGCACTCGCCAGTGGTTCGCCAAAGGCTGGACCTAGTGCCGCGGTCCGCGTATAGCGGTGCGGTTGGAAGACGGCCCAAACCCGCTGCCATCCACCGAGCCGACCGGCATCGATCGTCGCGCCGACCTCAGTTGGATGATGGGCGTAATCGTCAACGACCGTTACCCCTGCGATACGAGCCCTTGTCTCGAACCGTCGGCGCACCCCGCCGAACGCTGCGATACCAGCCGCGGACTTGTGCGGATCGTGGCCAAGCTCGGCCAGGAAGGCAATCGCTCCGGCCGCATCGAGGGCAATGTGGACGCCGGGGCGAGGGACCGTTACATCCACCGTGTGGCCCCTACCTTCGAGACGGAAACTTATCTCGCCAATGCCGTGGACGACGTCGTGGAGTTGCCACGTAGCCGCTTGACTTCGGCCGTAGGTGATGACGTCGGCGCGCTGCGCCAGGCGCTGCACACCGGGATCATCGATGCATCCGACCACAGGGCCGTTGGTGCGGTTGGCTACAAGGGCAAAGGCCTCTTCAAGCGCGGCAAGCGTCTTGTAGAAGTCCAGGTGGTCCGCCTCGATATTGGTGACCAGCAGGCCATTGAGGTGGAGATGGCGGAAGGTCCCGAACGCCTCGTCGGCTTCCAGGACGAAGAGGTCGGTGTCTCCAAGGTGAGCAAACGTGTTCTGGGCAACTAACTCGCCCCCGACTAGGAACGACGGATCCAGCCCAGCACCATGAAGAGCGGCGACAACCAGGCCTGTAGTCGTCGTCTTGCCGTGAGTCCCGGTGATACCGATTCCCGGCATCTTGGAGGTGAACGCATCCAGCAAGGCTGGTCGTTCCCACACAACAACACCGTGTTCGACTGCGGCGCGCAGCTCGGGGTCTCGCGCCGGCACTGCCGATGACGACACCACCAGATCTGGCTCTGCCATTGCCTCGGGACGGTGACCGACCCAGGTCTCAATGCCGATGTCCTGGAGCGCATCAAGCACTCGACCGGGCTTCAGATCTGAGCCGGTGACGTCATATCCGAGGCCGGCAAGAAGTTTGGCCAGGCCGCTCATACCGGCGCCGGCTGCGCCGACCATATGGATCTTGTGGAAGCCCTCTAGTGATTTGTCACTCATCTACAGCCTCTTTTAGAGCATCGGCGATCACCCGGGCGGCAGCCGGTCGTCCGTGACTGGCCATCACCACTGACATGGCGGAACGTCGGGCGCGGTCAACAATCAATTGGTCGATAACAATCGGAACTTGGTCAATCTGTGCCTGCGAAACCTGAACGAGTCCTCCTGCCGCCTCCAACTCCATCACGTTGGCGGCTTGGTTGGTGCCAAGTCCCAATGGAACCACAACGGCGGGGGTACCGGTGGCAGCAAGCTCGTTTACTGTCATGGCGCCCGCTCGTGACAATACGAGATCAGACGCGGCGTAGAACAACTCCATGTGGTCTTCGAATGCTACTGGTCGCCAATCGATCGCAGACTGCTCGGCGAAACGGCTGATGGCCTCAAAATGGGGCCGACCGGTCAGATGCACGATGGCGAGATGGCCGGGGTCAATGGCCATGACCAGCGCCTCGGTTACGTCGTTGAGAACCTTTGCGCCCAGGCTGCCGCCGAGTACACCAAGGACGGGAAGGCCAGGCGGGATGCCATATCTAGCGCGGGCTTCATCGCGGAGAGCTTCTCGGTCGAAGCGGGAGAAGACGGGTCGCAGCGGGTTCCCGGTCAACTCGGCGTTCTTTAGCTGGCTGCGTGCCGCGGCGAAGCCA
>JASJHC010000177.1:0-8095 GCA_033791245.1 Acidimicrobiia bacterium
TTTTCGGCCCGCCAGCGGTTCGTGGTCTTTGCAGAGTTGGTATTTGGGCCTCATGCCGATGTCATCGAGGTGATGTCGTGATCACAAGAACTTGGCGCATGCTGCCGGGTCCTCTAGCTGTCCGCATAGTCGAGGCGGTCATTCTTACGGTTGTGGTTTTGGTGCTGTTGCACTTTTTCTACGATTGGCTCGGCAATACGATTCTGGACCAGGGAGGCACAGTCGAATGAAAGTGCTCGTTATCGACAACTACGACTCTTTCACGTTCAATCTGGTGCAGTACCTGGGCGAGTTGGGTGCCGAACCTGTGGTTGTTCGCAACGATGATCTCAAACCGGCGGATGCTGCCAGCCAGGGATACGACCGTCTGCTGATTTCACCCGGCCCCGGTCGTCCCGAGAAAGCTGGTTACTCGATCGAGTACATCCAGACCTTGGGGACCGAGATCCCCACTCTGGGTGTCTGCCTCGGTCACCAAGCGATTGCAGTTGCCTTCGGTGGCACTGTCGATCTTGCGCCCGAGCCACGGCACGGCAAGGTTTCTCCGATTACTCACGACGGTCGCGGCATCTTCAGCATGCTGCCCAACCCGTTTCCAGCGACCCGTTACCACTCGTTGGCAACCGTTGAACTTCCCGATGAGCTATACGAGACGGCTCATAGCGAAGACGGCGTAGTGCAGGGGATTCGCCACCGCGACCTTCCAATCACCGGTGTGCAGTTCCACCCCGAGAGCATCATGACTACGTCTGGCAAGGACCTTCTTGCCAACTTCCTGGCCGGCTAGACCAGGGCGGGTGCCACCCTGTATGTTGCCAACCCAACAATGAAGGAACACCGGGTGAACGAGTATCTAGAAACAGCCACCGAGCTGGCATCGCAGGCCTGCGAGATCATGTTGGAATACTTCGATTCCGGGGTGACGGTCAACATCAAAGCCGACAACACGCCGGTGACCGTCGCAGATGAGAGCATCAACCAACTGGTCATCGATCGGATCACTGCTCAGTATCCGACCCATGGAATCATCGGCGAGGAAGCCTCCGTCGAGAAACCCGAAGCACGCCTGCAATGGGTGTGCGATCCGATTGACGGAACCCTTCCCTACACACTCGGCATCCCGACCAATGTCTTCTCGCTAGCGCTCGTTGAAGACGGCGCGCCCATCGTCGCCGTCGTGGCAGACCCGTACCTGGAGCGCATGTATACCGCCACTCTGGGCGAGGGTGCGTTCTGCAACGACCGGAACCTTGCCACCTCAACCCGGAGCACCATCGCGGGCTCGATCATGAACGTGTCCGGCAGGGGTGGCCGCGGCGCTGCGGTCCTAGGTGGGCCGATCTATGCCGATCTCGAGAAGCTCGGTGCCCACATGCTGCATCACAGCACAATGGTTTATGAAGCTGCGCTGGTTGCCGTGGGTGCGTTCGACGCCGCCATCTTCACAAAGAGAACCCCTTGGGACGCGGCGGCTGGGGCCCTGTTGGTAACGGAGGCTGGTGGTGCAGTTACCGATGTCAACGGAGCGGGGCAACGCTACGACCGGCCGCTCAATGGGACGATCTTCTCCAATGGAATACTCCACGCGGAGATCCAGCAAATCGTTGCGAGATATCTCGTCTAGGGAGCTGCGCTACTAACCAACGCCCAGGAGTTCGGTTGTACCAAACTCGTAAAAGGCTGATGGGTCCTGGCAGGGCCCATCAGCCTTCGTCATCTGGTGGCGGCTCCTCGGTAATGACGCCGATGGCAACCGTGACCACCGAACCGTCGTCGACCATTGTGCCAAAGACGGGGGTCTGTGATCCGATGAGGCCTCCGAGATCAGAATCGGGCGGCACCTCGACCGTGCCCTCGACATTCAGAGTCAGACCCAGGTCCAGGAGCGCCGCTGTTGCTTCGTCCACGGTAAACCCGGTCAGAACAGGCACCTCAACCTGGAGGATCTGGCCGAGCCGGACGTGGATTTCGGCACCAAAGACAACCTCGGTTCCTGCCGCAGGGTCCTGAGCGGCAATATTGCCAAGCAGTCCGCTGGCCACGGTGACGCCAATGGTCTCTGCGTCGACAACCAGCGTCAACCCACGCTCTGCGGCGTAGGCGCGGGCTTCCTGTTCGGACGACCCGATGAGGTTGGTCAACGGGAACGGTTCCGGTCCTTTGGAGACATAGATCGTGACGGTTTCGTCGCGTTGTGCCAGTTGAGAGGCTGCTGGATCGGAACGAACCACAAAGTCCGTGAGCATCTCATTGGAGAACTCCTGCTCTACGACAACGTCCTCAAAACCAAGTCGGATCAGTTCCTCCTCGGCAGTCGTGGCGGGGACCCCTTCGAGGTTTGGCATCGTGAGAAAGCGTGGCCCGGTCGAGACGACAAGGTTGACGAGCGTACCGGGAGCCGCATCGACGCCGGCGGGGAGCGACTGACTGATGACGATCCCCTCGGCATAATCCTGACTGTCCTGTGGTGTCTCTGTTCCTACCTCGAAACCGTCTGCGTTGAGCAAGCTGCGGGCCGTTTCAATATCAACGTTGGTGACGTTGGGGATCGGGAATTCTTCCGGCCCTGCCGAGATAACCAAGACGATCGTGGTCTTGGGCTCGACCTCTTCGCCAGCCTCCGGCTCAGACGTGATCACCAGATCCTCGGCCACGTCAACGCTTGGCACCTCCCGGAAAGCGACCAGCAGGTTGGCCTCTTGCAGGGCTTCGGTCGCTGCTTCTCTGGTCATTCCTGCGAGTTCGGGGATGGCGACTACGACCGTCTCGTTGGTTTCGGCCGGGGGTGAGAGCAGCCTCCACAGGAGGAAAACTCCAATAAGTAGAAGGGCAACCAGGCCGGCAATGGCCAGGATGTAGCTGCTTTGACTGCGTTCCTTGTCCGGGTATTGGGCGACGTGGCGTGCCGTCTGGTCCGGTGTTGCTGTCGGCGGTGGTGCAGGACTGTTCATGAGACGAGTCTGTGCGGTCGGTTGGGCGGGGACGATGGGAGCGGCCGGTGGTGCCGCCGCGGCCACGGCCTCCTGCTCGATGGTCATCTGGTGGGCGACCGTCATTTCACCGCGGAGATAGCGGAGCAGATCGGCACGGAGGTCTTCGGCCGACTGGTAGCGGGCGTTGGGGTCCTTTTCCATAGCTCGTTCCACAACAGCTTCGAGCCCGGCGGGAACATCGGGGTTGATGCCACTTGGCGGCGTGGCGAACTCTGCAACGTGCTGATAGGCGACCGCAACGGGGCTCTCTCCCGTGAAGGGTGCCTGGCCGCACAGCAGCTCGTAAAGGACGACACCAAGCGAATAGATGTCGGAGCGAGCGTCCGCGGGCAGACCCTGGGCCTGTTCCGGGCTGAAGTAGGTTGCGGTCCCGATTACTGCTCCGGTCCGGGTCAGTTCCTCGGAATCGTCGAGGGCTCTGGCGATGCCAAAGTCGGTGACCTTCACGGTGCCATCCGGGGTCAGCATGATGTTGCCCGGCTTGATGTCACGGTGGTACACACCCGCCTGGTGGGCGACGGTCAGTGCGGCGGCAGTCTCGGCGGCGATCTCGGCAGCGCGTCGTGGCAGCAACATGCCTTCGGAACGTCGGATGTCGCGCAGGGTCCTTCCCTGAATCAACTCCATCACCATGAAGTACGTGTCCTCGTGGTTCCCAAAGTCGTAGATGCTGACGATGTTCGGGTGATTCAAGCCTGCGGCGTTTTGTGCTTCCCGGCGGAACCGCGCGACAAACGCATCATCACGAGCGAACTGAGGGTGCAGAACCTTCACGGCGACGCGACGACCCAAGGAGATGTCTTCCGCAGCGAAGACATCTCCCATGCCACCTCTGGCGAGGTGGCCGGTTATTTGGTAGCGGCCTTGAAGCACGCGCGGTTCAGTCACGACGACGAATGGTAACGACGCTGGGGACTACAAGCACAGTTCAGGAACCTTCCTGTCCAACACCAAAGAACTCTGCAAACATCAATTGAGCTATCGGAGCGGCCACCGTACCGCCTGTAGCGGCCTCTCCGGCATCACCACCGGACTCGATCAGCACGGCGATTGCGATTTGCGGGTCCTCCGGTCCTGGGTCAACTGGCCCAAAGCCGATGAACCATGCATGCGGTGCGGAGTCGGGCACCTCTGCAGTGCCGGTCTTGCCGGCTACCCGCACTCCTGAGACAGAGGCACGGCGACCGGTGCCCGAGGTGACGACTCCCTCCATTAGGTCGGTTAGCGCAGCCGAGGCACCAGGGCTTGTCGCCCGTAGCCAGACGACCGGCTCCGTCGATTCCTCGACGACGCCTTCAGCGTTGAATATCTCTTGGACTAGGTACGGGACCATGATTTCGCCACCGTTGGCGATAGCGCCGGCCGTGAGAGCCATTTGCAGCGGCGTCGCAAGGACGTCGCGTTGTCCAATGGCGCTTTGGGCGATTCCCGGCACGTCGAATTCGAACGTTTCGGCGGCGGGAATGGTTGAGGCGATGGCGCGGATTTCCAAAGGAACCTCGGCATTGAATCCAAACGATTCTGCAGTTGCCACCAACTGTTCGGCGCCAACCGACATCCCCAGCATGCCAAAGATGGTGTTGCAGGAACTCACAAACGCGGTTGACAGCGGGACCTCCGACCCTGATCCACAGGCGAGGCCATCGAAGTTGCTGATGGTGGCGGTCGAACCCGGCAATTCCAGCGCAACGGGGTTGGGGAACGGTGTTCCCGCGGAGGCAACACCCGATTCCAGCGCAGCCGCTGCGGTGACGACCTTGAACGTGGAGCCCGGTGCGTAAGAGGCGGCACTGGCCCTGTTGAGTAGAGGCTCGAACGGGGCTTCTTCGAGGGCAACGCCAGCCGGTCCAGCGCTGGAACCGGTCAAGACATTCGGGTCGAAATCCGGTGTCGAAACCATCGCCAGGATCGCCCCTGTGGACGGATCGAGGGCAACTACCGCACCGCGCTGATCGCCCAGCGCTTCCCTGGCCACGACCTGGAGGTTGTGTTCAAGGCTCAGGCGCAGGCCCTTCGGCCGAATATCGCCACCCAGCAGCGCTGACAGCACACCAGAAATGGTGGCATCGCGATCCGAAACCAGATCGTCGCCATGGGTGGCTTCTATTCCCTTGCTGCCAAACAGCAGGGTTGTGTATCCAACGGTATGGCCGTACAAGGAACCCTCCGGGTAGCTGCGGCGGAAAACGAGGGGATCGTCGGGATTGGCTTCCGACACCGCGACAACAACGTTATCGGCGGTGATGATGGTTCCCCTTTCCCGGCCGGTGCGTCCAGTGGCGACCCGAACGTTGCGGGGATCGTCTCGGTAGTCCGGTCCGACTATCACCTGGTGATAGGTCACCGCGGCAGCCAGGACGGCGAAGATCGCAAACACAGACACCGCCAGGATCCTGATCGGCCGGTTCATGTTCGCTCTCCATGTGAGGCGCGAACTAACAAGGCGACAAGCACCATGTTGGCCAGTAGCGACGAGCCACCGTATGACATGAACGGCAGGGTGATCCCAGTCACGGGGAAGAGGCGCAGTACACCAGCAAGGATCAGAATCGACTGCACCGCGATGACGATGGTCAGACCAAAGGCGAGGAACTTGCGGAAAACGTCGCGCGAGCGGATGGCGATGCCAAAGCCAGCGGCTAGGAGCAGGGCGTAGCCGGCCAGAACCGCAATCGAGCCGGCGAACCCCATTTCCTCTGCTACTGAGGCAAAAATGAAGTCGGTGGAGGCGGCGGGGATCAGGTCAGGTCTACCCAAGCCGAGTCCGCTACCGGTCAGTGATCCGCTTCCCATCGCAAAGAGGCTCTGCACGATCTGGTAGCCGGCGTCGGCGAAGTCATCGAAGGGATGGAGCCAGGCAAAAACGCGTCGTTGCACGTGATCGAACGCCTGATAGGCGAAATAGCCGCCACCGGCGACCAAGACGAAACCCGTGACGAGATAGGCAACACGTCCGGTTGCGACGTACACCATGGTTATGAAAAGTATGAACAGCAGTAGGGAAGCGCCCAGGTCTCGCTGGTAGACCAGCACGGCAAAGCTGACACCGGCTGCAATCAGGATGGGGCCCAGCTGACGTGGTTCGGGGAGGCGGAGTGGACCGATCCTTCTTCCCGTGGTCGCCATGGCCAAGTGTCGGTCGGCCAGATAGGAGGCGAGAAATATCACAAGTAGCACTTTGGCGATCTCGCCGGGTTGGAAGCTGAGCGACCTTGCTCCGGCGGGGAGCTCAAGGCGGACCCACAGCCGCGATCCGTTTATCTCGGCACCGTGCAACGGCCACGTTTCGGGAAGCAGCGGCAACAGCAGGAAAATCACTGCCGCGGCGAGGAACAGATACCTGTAGCGGCGGAGCATGACCACTCCCTCGTCTCGCAGCAAGAGCAGCACGGCGGTGGTCACGGCACCGGCAAGCAACAGCGACCAACGCTGGATCGAAGCCAATCCGGGATCGAGGCGGTAGATCTCAGTGAACCCGATGGCGGCAAGGAAAGCTGCGATCGGGAAGAGATAGGGGTTGCCCTCCGGTGCCCAACGCCGCAGCGCCATGTGCACGGAGCCGAAGCTGACCGCAAAAACAAGAAAAGTCAGGGCGACCTGCGCATCAAACCCGGCTCCGGTCGCAAAATTGACCAGGGCTACACCCATCGAGGCCACAACGGCGGCGGCGGCGAGTAGGGCCGCCTCAGCGTTGCGGGTCACAGCGAGACGTCCACCACCGCGACGGTCGTGTTGTCCGAACCTCCCGCGGCGTTGGCGGCCTCGACCAGTGACCAGGCGGCCTCGGACGGTGATGATGCCTTGTCGAGTTTGGCGGCGATCTCATGGTCACGCAGCATCGAATTCAATCCGTCGGAACAGATCACGATACGGTCGCCCGGCTCGAGTTCAAGGTCAAACTCGTCGACGACGATCTCAGGTGTCCCGATTACCCGCGTAACAAGGTGGCGGCGGGGGTGGGTCTCAGCTTGGTCCGCTGTGATCTGGCCCATTGCAACCAGATCAGCAACCAAAGTGTGATCCCTGGTCAGTTGACGTAACTCGTTGTTGCGATAGAGGTAGAGACGGCTGTCTCCGATGTGTCCTATCTGGGCGCGGCCGCCCGGCAGGAACAGGCCGAGGGTGAGCGTTGTGCCCATTCCGGAGAGGGCGGTGTCGGCTGCCACCGCGGCGACGACTGCGGCGTTGCCGTCACGGACCCGGTCGCCGGGGGTGATGTCACTCGCCGCCTCCTTTGCCATGGCGGCATCGATGGCGACCCTGGAAGCAACCTCGCCGGCAACCGCGCCACCCATTCCATCGGCAACTGCAATGACGATGCGAGCCTCGGTAGATCCGTCAGCAATAGGCCGCACCGAATCTTCGTTGCCGGCGCGGACCAGGCCAACATGTGTTGCGCTTGCCCAGGTATATCTCATCTGAAGTATTGGTATCCGTTTCTTCCAGGTCGTCAAGATATCGGGAAATCAGAATTGCGTTCCGATCCCTACCTTGCCACCGGTCACAAGGATAAGCCAAGCCGCCCCCGAAACTGGCCATGGCCTTAAGTAATTCGAGCAGATGCCGACAGGGACATTGTTCTACTGAGACGCCTATTTGGGGCTGTGTGAAGTGACGTCCGAGATTCGACCGTTGCGAGCCGTGCCCGATCCGATAGGACCGGGGCAGCAGGCGCGCCAGTATGTTACCCATTCGGAAGAGCTTGCCCTCCTGCTGCGAATCACCAATGCCTTTTCTTCAGGGTTGCAGGTCCACGAAATCTTGGACTCTCTGTTCGACGAGCTGCAGCAGATCTTGCCGTTTGACCGGATGGAGCATGCCGTCCTCGATGAGAGCGGACATGTACTCACAACTGAATGGTTCCGTGCTACATATCCGTCAAAGCTGGTACCCATTGGATATGCATATCGCCGTGAGATCCCGATCGCCCGTAATGAGCGGTATCGGGTGGCCGCTGTAGAGAACGACCTACCGAACTACGCACTGGATCGTCCCGCCGACCACCCGGTGAGCCTGCTTACTGAAGAGGGGATTCGGTCGTCGCTGAGTTGTCCCCTTGTCGTCGGTGATGAGGTCACCGGATACCTGTTCTTCAACACACA
>JASJHC010000178.1:0-5205 GCA_033791245.1 Acidimicrobiia bacterium
GGAGACTGCTTCTGCGACGGTCTTCCCAGTTGGCCGAGACCGGGGGGGTGGCGGCGTAGGAGCTCTGCCGAATCAAGATGACCCTCTTCGTCGGTGAGCCATTGCACCTCCGATACCCGGGCCATGCACGACAGTTGTGCGACCTTCTCGTCGAGCGTCATGTCGGCGATCATTGCAGCAACCCGGACAGGCGATCTTGCGGTCATTTTCCGATCATAGGGGCGATTCGGCAGGGCGAATCAGATGACCTTCGGTGTCACTATGGTCGGCGGTGCCGTATCGGCATCGGGATAGATAGCGGCCAGTCGTCGTTCCCAAACCGCAAAACCGGCAACGGCCAACGCCAGGAACACACCAGTGGTGGAATACATGGTCGGATAGCCGGCCTGCTCGATCAACAAGCCAAGGGTTGGGCCACCGAGCAGGGTGCCCAGGTCAAACAGCGCCGTAAAGAATGCCACTGCCGATCCGCGACCAGCATCGGTCGCACGGTCGACAGTCATGCCCATCAGGATGGGGAAGGTGTAGGCATGACCACCGCCACAGAGGACACCGGCCGCCACGATAGATGCGCTGGAACTGGCCTGCGCAAGCACGAAGAAGCCCGCAATCAGCAGACCAAAAGCTGGATAGAGGACTCGTTTCGGACCCACTCGCTCAGGGAGCCAGGCAAGAGTGAGGCGTAACGCTATGGCCGTTGCGGCGTAGTACGAAAAGAAGAGCCCCACCGAGCCGATCCCAGTCTCATCGACAAAGGTGCGCAGGAACGTGAAGTAGCCGGTTAGTGCCAAGGAGAAGGCGGTGGTTACTGCCCAGATAGGAAACAGACGCCGCCGGAACACCGCAGCAAAGAACCCTCCGCGTATCTCGCCTTCCGCCAGGGGAGTCCCTGTCTCCGCCAGCAGGATTGTCACCGCAAACCCGAGGCCGGCAAACACAGCTGCGACAACGAAGAGGGCTTCGAAGTCTGCTTGGGCGAGGACAATCTCTCCAATCACTCCACCCAAGGCTATGGGCAGTATCCCGCTAACTCCGAACAGTGCGAGTCCTTCGGTGCGGCGAGAAACCGGGACAATATCTGCACCGTAAGTGAACAGAGATGTGAACGTCATGCTGATGCCAAAGCCATGAACGATCCGGACCACGAACAACCAGGGTCCAACGGAAGACACAGAGAGGTACAGCAGAGCAGCGACGACATTGAGAGCGCCACCAACAAGTACGACAGGTCGGCGGCCCCGTGTATCCATGATGCGGCCGAGGGTTGGGCGGATGACGATGGCAGAGACGGCTGTGGCGCCGACCAGCATGCCAACCTCGGTGGTGGTGGCGCCCAGATCAGTAAGAAAGGTAGGGAGGTGGATAAAGAGAAAGAACGCCAGTCCGTGAAACAGGTTTCCGGCAAAGGCAACAACGAAGGCGCGCGTGAGAAGAGGGTCGCGGTGGGGCACCGAGCAAGTCTACCGACACGACCGCTCCCCAAAGCCAGCGCCCTTTTTCTCTCCACATGGCGCTCCTGACCTATAGGTTGTGAAGCGAACAGATGCCCAAGGGGTGTCACCAGCTGGGAGGGAACAATGGCTGCTTTTGCGAAGTATGACGGTGTCGATGGTGAATCGACTGACGCCAGTCACGACAACTGGATAGACGTCCTTTCTCTTGATTGGGGTGTCCACAAGCCGGGGACCGGCTCTTCGGGGCAGAGCCGCCGGCGTGGTTCCGCGATCATCGAAGACCTGGTCATCGCCATCGAGTATGAGAAAGCGTCACCCAAAATTCTGGAGAAATGCCTGAGGGGCGAGATTCTCCCAAAGCTCGAAGTCGAGTTCACGGCAAATCTCGGTGGCGACCGCGTCACCTACCTCCGCTACGTGATGAAGAACGTGGCAATCACCTCATATGACATCAACGCTTCCGGCAATGAAGACGACGGGCTACCCGTTGTGCTCATCAGCAACAGCTTCGAGGAGATCACGGTGACCTACACAGAGTTCGCCAACGACGGCACCACGGTGGGCAATGTCGAGACCAGCCATGAGGTCGAGAGGGAAGCGCCCAAGAAAAAGAAGAAGTAGACGTCAGACCACGAAGCATTCGAGGTCGGGAGCTTCTGCTACTCGGACCCGCAGGTGGTGCGGAGGCGGTCGAGCACCGAGACCATGACGGTGCGTTCCGTGGCGGACATGGCTGCCAAGAAATGCTCGTCCAGGTCTCCGAGGTGGGTGACCAACGCCGCCGCCACCTTCTTCTCGCCGTCTTCTGTGAGATGGGCCCACTGCACGCGCCGATCCGATGGGCACGACACGCGGTCCACGAACCCCTCCCCGGCGAGACGGTCGATCAATCGGGTTACGCCACCCGAGGTAAGCACCATCTGGTTGGCCATCTCCGTCATCGACATCTGGCGATCGGTTGAGCGACCCAGCCGCACCATTGCTTCGAATTCGACGACGGTGAGGCCGTGGTCGTTGCGGAGGGAGGTTTCTACGGTACGGGTCAGGCGCCGGGTCGCCTCGATCAGAAGCCCGAAGTCAGTGATTCGCTCGTCTTCGAGAATGCTTGTTGTCATGAGACTTATCTTACTAAGCAATAGTTGACATGTCATATATCTGCGGTATCATTATCTGCGTAGTCAAGTAATTCTTCCCCGAAAGGTAGCCATGACAACTATCACACTCCCAACAACCGGTGTCTGGGCAATCGACCCGTCCCACTCCGCAGTCACGTTCAGTGCACGACACCTGATGGCGGCACGAGTCAGAGGCGCATTCAAAGCATTCTCGGGTCAGATCAATGTGTCCGATAGCCCCGAGGCCTCCACGGTCAACGTTTCGATAGACGCAGCCTCCATCGACAGCGGTGTCGAAGACCGGGACAACCATCTCCGCTCCCCGGACTTCCTGGACGTTGAGAACCACCCGACGCTTGAGTTCGCCTCAAGCGCGGTACGGGCGATCTCCGGTGGCTACGCAGTTGACGGTGCTCTCACCATCCGCGGCACAACCAAGCCGGTGACCCTGGAGATGGAGTACCTCGGTGTCGTGGCAGATCCGTGGGGCAACGAAAAAGCACTGTTCTCCGCAAAGACCCAGATCGATAGGGAGGCCTACGGTCTCGTCTGGAACGCTCCGCTGGAGGCAGGTGGCTGGCTCGTCGGTAAGACTGTCGACATCGAGCTCGAAGTCCAGGCCACTTTGTCATAGACAACCAGCCACGAGGCCCGGGACGATCGTCGTTCCGGGCCTTGCGTCCGGAAGGAATACCGTGAGCGGAATCCGCCGACTCAATCATGCCGTGCTGTTTGTCTCCGACCTAGAGCAGGCACTCAACTTCTACACGAACACGCTCGGATTCGAAGTACTCAGCCGCGAGCCACGCATGAACGCCGCGTTCCTTCGAGCCGCTGAGTCAACAAACCATCATGACCTAGGGCTCTTCGGGATCGGCGATCAGGATGGTCCAAGACGACGTCCTCAACTCGGCCTCTATCACCTAGCGTGGCAGATGGACACCATCGACGAGCTCGCCGAGCTGCGTGAAACCCTGTTTGCGTCGGGCTCGATGACCGGGGAATCGTCCCACGGTGCCACGCTCAGCCTCTACGGAGCTGACCCCGACGGAAAAGAATTCTAGCTGATGTGGATGCTCCCCCGCGCCGCATGGGGTGAATACGAAACCAAGGCAGTCGTGGAACGACTCGACATCGCCGCCGAGGTGGTCCGCTGGTCGGGTGTGTCAACCGCACAGGAATTCGCGCCAGGCAACGCCTGACATAGAGTCGCCTTGCCATGTTCGTCAAGAAGTTCGGCATTTTTCGGAGACGCGGTCGAATTCCGCAGACTCCGTTCGTTGTAGGTGTGACGGGGCGGCCAAAGAGGCCCCTCCAAATACGGGAGGAAAACGAAAATGGCGAAGTTTGCACTGGTCTTTCACGGTGGATCGATGCCCGAAAGCGAAGAAGAGGGCGCCAAGGTAATGGCCGCATGGGGAGCTTGGATGGAGGGTCTCGGTTCGGCTCTCACCGATCCGGGGAACCCGTTCGGCGACTCCACAACCATCAATGCTGATGGCTCAACAACTGCTGGTGGTGGCGCCAACCCAGCGAGCGGCTACACACTTGTCGATGCGGATTCGCTCGACGCAGCCGTCGCTCTGGCGAAGGCCTGCCCGATCCTCGATGGCGGCGGCTCCGTCGAGGTGGCTGAAGCTCTCGACATGTAACCCCGGTCCGCCGGCAAGCAGTAGGGAAGCCCCTCGCAGCTGCGGGGGGCTTCTGCGACGAGCTAGCGGACCCGAGGTGCGTTCTGGGCTTACCCATGCACGTGGACCCAGGTCGCACCCTAGGTAGCCATCCTCCACGAGTTCTGCGTAGCAGAAATCGCAAGCCGCGCCAGAGCGCAGCCCCTAGTGGGAGGGCGGGGCAGCGACGAGACCGCCCCAATCATCTCGTGTAACTCTGGTGGTTTGTGGCGTTGGAGGAAGCTATCGGCGTTTCGTGAGAATCATGAAGTCGTGTGCCGGACAACGGTCGCGCAAAGCCTGGGAGCCTGCCTTAAGGCAGAACCCGTGTAGCCGAGGGGGGCTCCGCGCCACGCCGGGGAGAACTCGAGCCTACCGAAATCGTGACCGTCGGGCTTGATAGCTGGTGTCAAGCTACCCGTCGGATGAATAGGCAAATGGTGACGTGAACGCGCATCGCTCCCGCAGTTCCCATACGAACGGAGGTGCGGCAACAACCAGAGCATCCGCTATCAACTCAGTGCCGGGCAAGTGGGCAGTGATTCCGCAAGTGACAGGTCCCTCGGAGATCGCCACGACTGTCGAACGAACCTCGATGAATGTCGCAACACCAATCCGCCACCGCCCCGGCTCGTGGACCACGCTGATTGCGGCCGACCGAATCATCGAGACGTCTTGAATTGCTCGACCGTAGAGACGGTGGGTGTCACCGTCTCTACGGCCTAGAAACACGTCGGCAAGGTCTTCTTGTCCATCTGCGTCGGCCGTCTCATCAACGAACAGGACTACGCGCCATGGGCTTCCTGTCTCATCATCGGAGTAGGACCCGGCCAACACGGCCGACAAACCCGAGAGATCGCGGCCATCGACGTGGCCCTTGTCGATCTTCCATGACAGAACAAAATCGCATGTGTCGTAGGTCGATCTTCCCCCGCGTCGAGTTCCTTCGTTCCGGCAAGGACACAC
>JASJHC010000179.1:0-3798 GCA_033791245.1 Acidimicrobiia bacterium
GAGCAGATCGACGAGTCAGAGCTCGAAGTACGCACCGGTATCCTCGACATCCTGCCAGAGGGTTATGGGTTCCTGCGCTGCGGTGGCTATCTACCGACCGAACAGGACGTGTATGTCCCCGCCAATCAGATCCGCAAGCACAAATTGCGGAAGGGCGACATCTGCGAAGGTCCGGTTCGTCCGGCCCGAGCCCAAGAGAAGTTCCCGGCCTTGGTGCGGGCCATCAAGATCAACGATCTTGAGCCTGAAGCCGCCGAGGCTCGTCCCAAGTTCGCCAGCCTGACCCCTCTTTTCCCAGACGTACGGCTTCCCCTCGAAGTCGAGGGTGACTCCAACAACATCCTCACCAGGATCGTTGACCTCATCGCTCCCATCGGTAAGGGTCAGCGTGGTCTCATTGTCTCGCCACCAAAGGCGGGCAAGACGACGGTCCTCAAGGAGCTTGCCAACTCCATCGTCGTCAACAACCCAGAGTGTCACCTGATGGTGGTCTTGGTAGATGAGCGGCCAGAGGAAGTGACCGACATGCAGCGCTCAGTGCGTGGTGAAGTGATTTTCTCCACCTTTGATCGCCCCGCCGAGGAGCACACTCAGGTTTCGGAGCTGGCCATCGAGCGTGCCAAGCGGCTTGTTGAGATGGGTCAAGATGTCGTCGTTCTTCTCGACTCGATTACCCGTCTTGCCAGAGCCCACAACCTGGCGACCCCCGCATCGGGCAGGATTCTGTCTGGTGGTGTCGACTCGACGGCCTTGTACCCGCCAAAGAGGTTCTTCGGTGCGGCGAGAAACATCGAAGAGGGTGGCAGCTTGACCATTCTGGGGACGGCCCTCGTGGAGACGGGTTCCAGGATGGACGAGGTCATCTTCGAAGAGTTCAAGGGGACCGGCAACATGGAGTTGCGTCTCGACAGGAAGCTGGCCGACAAGCGTATCTATCCGGCCATCGACATCGAAGGTTCGGGAACCCGTCGCGAGGAGTTGCTCTTCCAGCCAGACGAGCTGACCGAGGTTTGGAAGCTCCGCCGTGTGCTCATGGCACTCGAGCCAGGAGCTGCGCTGGAACTGCTCATTGACCGACTCAAGAACACAAAGTCCAACGCTTCGTTCCTCGCTGACATAGCGAAGAGCGGTCAGTAGTAGAGTCATTTGCTGCATGAGAATCAGGAGCTAGAGCTGTGAAACCCGAACTTCACCCCAATTACCGACCGGTCGTTTATCAAGACACGTCCTCGGAATTCGCATTCCTCACCCGATCGACCATCCAAACCGATGAGACAATCGAATGGGAAGACGGCAACACCTATCCGCTGGCCAAGCTCGAAATCTCAAGCAACAGCCACCCCTTCTACACCGGCAAGCAGATTCTTGTTGACTCCGGTGGCCGTGTGGAGCGCTTCCGTCGCCGTTACGCCAAGGTCGGCGTTGATACCGAGCGCAAGGCCGAGGACGCCGCCGCTTCCGACAAGTAGATGAGCCGCTCACCAGGGGCCAGCGTCGGCGGTCAAGCCGTCATGGAGGGCGTGATGATGCGCGCACCGACGCGATGGGCTGTCGCCTGTCGCCGTCCGGACGGCAGCATCATTACGCAACGCAACGAGTTACCCAATCTGACCGGCAAGTCGAAGTTGCGACGCGTTCCTTTTATCCGTGGGGTACTTGTACTTGTCGAATCGCTCTCGCTCGGGTTCCGGGCGCTGTCGTGGTCGGCAGTTCAATCTGGTGCCGAAGAAGAAGATGAGCTGAGCAAGACCCAGGTTGTCGGCACGATGATCCTCGCTGTTGTTGTGGCCATTGGCCTGTTCATTCTGTTGCCGGCGTTTGCCGCCAACTATCTCAAGACGTTTGTCACGGACACCTCGATCGCATTTGTTGTAATCGATGGTGTGCTCCGCATTGCTCTGATTGTGCTCTACATCTGGGCCATCTCTCGATCAAAAGAGATCAGACGAGTCTTTCAATATCACGGTGCTGAACACAAGACGATTCATGCGTATGAAGCAGGTGATCCACTATCCGTCGAGGCGATTCAGGTCTACAGCCCTCGTCATCCCCGGTGTGGCACATCGTTCATCCTCATCGTGGGAATGGTCGCGTTCTTTGTATTCCTGACCTTGGCCCCGCTGCCATTTGCATGGCAGGTGGCAGCCCGCATCGTCCTGATTCCTGTGATTGCAGGGCTGTCGTACGAGGTACTCAAGTTGGGGGCGAAGAGCCGCTGGATGTCATGGGCCAACCGACCGGGCATGTGGCTGCAACGTATTACCACGAAGGAACCGTCCGACGACATGGTCGAAGTCGCGGTGGCGAGTCTGCTGGCTGCATTGTCGGAGGACGAGGTCGCCGATGTGGAACAACGTGGACCAATCGTTGCCGCTGCTCTTGCCGCCGAAAGAGAAGCGCCTAGCGATGGATGAGAGCCTTCTCAAGAAGGTGGAAGAGCTCGAAGGGCACTTCGCAACCACCATTGAAGAGATGTCCGACCCTGCGGTTATCGGAGATCAAGACCGATACCGCGATATCTCGATTCGGCATGCCGAGCTACGCCCCGTGATCGAGGCGTTCCGTGATTATCAACAGGCCACTTCTGAGATGGAAGAAGCCGTCGAGATGGCTGTGAACGAACCGGACCCCGAGATGCGTGAGTATCTCGAAGGCGTTGCAGCTGAGCAACGGGCCCGACTCGAACCTCTGGAAACAAGGCTCCGGGTGATGTTGGTTCCTAAGGACCCCGACGACGACAAAGACGTAATTGTCGAAATACGTGCGGCAGTTGGCGGCGACGAAGCTGCCTTGTGGGGTGCCGACCTCTATCGCATGTACGAGCGTTTCGCCGAGCGTCATGGCTGGAAGACTGAGTCGATCAACACCTCAGTTACCGGCGGCGGCGGTCTCAAGGATGCGACGTTCTCGGTCAAAGGCAAAGGAGCCTTCGCTCGTCTCAAATACGAGGCTGGGCCGCACCGGGTACAACGAGTGCCAAAGACTGAGTCACAAGGTCGGATTCATACGTCCATTGCCACTGTGGCCGTATTGCCCGAGGTCAAGGACGTCGAGATCGAAATCCACGAGAACGACATCACCGTCGATACTTTCCGCGCAACCGGCCCCGGCGGGCAGTCTGTGAACACAACGGATTCGGCGGTCCGGATCACCCACATCCCGACCGGCGTCGTCGTGACCTGCCAAGACGAAAAGTCGCAGCTGCAGAACAAGATCAAGGCGATGCGGGTGCTCCGTGCCCGGCTCTATCAGAAGCAGGTCGCAGAGCAGCAGGGGGAGCAGGCTTCGGCCCGACGTTCCCAAGTTGGGTCGGGGGAGAGGTCGGAGAAGATCCGTACCTACAACTTCAAAGAGAACCGGGTTACCGACCACCGGGTAGGCCTCACCTTGCACTCGCTACCCGAGATACTCGACGGTGGTCTTGACGGGTTCCACGAAGCGCTCATCGCTCACGCCGCCGCCGAGAGTCTTGCCGCACCCGAGTAGAGGAAACGGCTGCCCGCAGGGCAGCTTGCGAGTTCGGTGCAACCGAACTCGGGGCTGCGGGGCTACGCAGTCTCGGCGTCGTCCTCGACAACACTGAGCTGTGGCAGGCGGTCCTTGATATCAGGCCGGTCATCGCGAGCGCGGCCGGGGAGGCGGATCCAAAAGCAGGCTCCGCCGAGACGTTCCGAGCGTCGATAACCGGCGGAACCACCATGAGCCTTAGCGATAGCATTGGTCACGGCAAGACCAATGCCGGATCCGGGTACCACTGCGTTGAGTCGATTGGGGCCGCGTTCGAACTTCTCCCAGATC
>JASJHC010000180.1:0-9269 GCA_033791245.1 Acidimicrobiia bacterium
CTAGGCAGAGCGCAGCTGTTGGCTTGGCTCAGCTGGTGGTTGGATTGCGCGCACGATGTCGTCGACCAGCTCGATTAGCTGGCTGCGGACCGAATCAAGTTCTTCTCGCACAGTGTCCAGTCCCGATTGGGCACTGGTCAGAACCTTCTTGCTACGAGAAAAGCTCTGGGCGAGGTCTCTTATCCGGGCCAGGCGGTCCAACGCCGCTGTGGTGTCGACCGAGTCTGCCCCTGCAGCTGTTGCCCTTGCTGCGGCGGCTACCCAGCGCAGTGCCACCTGAGTGAGCGTTCCTTCGCCCGGGTCAACTATCAGTAGGCGGTTCCCGTAGACGCCAAAGCTTCCGACCTCGCCTGGGTATGCGTCCGTCCTCGATACGCAGATGGCCCAGGACCCATTGCGATTGTCCATGGCCTGGTCCAACTCGTGGAGAATTCCGGTGGTACCGGTCAGGCCGATGCGACTTGTGTTCTTGACCTCAATGGCGATCCGGGTGCCATCTGCCAGCACGACCACAAAGTCTCCCACCTTTGATTGTGAGCCAAGCGTCCCCCCAATCTGGCCGGTCCGTTCGACAACGCATCCGCTGAGAGACCGGGCCTCGGTGCGCAGCACCGACTCGACCTCATCCTCGAAGGCGACCCCCTTGGCAGTACCTCGGTCGGCTTCGGCCGCTCTCTGCTGCTCGCCAACCACCAGGTCTCGCATTTCGGTGAACCGCTTCTCAAAAGTGTCGAGGAGACGGCCCATGCCGTGGTCCGCTTCGGCTGAATCGAACGCATCCTCGAGCCGCTTTGCAAGCAACCCACCGGGACCGAGCAACTCGCTTATTGCGGCAACCAGTCGACCGGTGTGGCTATCACTGCGATCGGGGTCGAGACGAGCCAGCGTCGCTGTATGGACTGCCTCGAGCTCGCTGACGGTTCGTGCAGTGAGTGAGGACCGGACTTCGGGGTCGAGATGGGCCGCCAGCTCGGTTCTGCCTGCCTGTAGCGCCTCACCAAGGTGAGAGTCAGCGGCGCTCGCAGCTGACTCGAGGATTCTACGGACTTCGGACGTCATGTCATCAACCGTTGCCCGCATGCTTGTTGCGGCCAGGCCATGGATGCCAATACTGATCGCTCGGAACAATTCCTCGGCATGCCGGTCGGCGGGGAACATCCCCAGGTACCGGGCGACGCTGGCATCCGTGAGCACCAAGTTGTTCACGAAAGTGGTGTCACTGGCGACCGTGACAACAGCTGGTGGATTGGCTCGTTCGGTGGCAGAGGGTGGGGAAGAAACAGAGTATTGCATACCCACAAGCTATCGACGGGGTGTGACACAAAACTGTCGATGGTGGCAGCAGAATCCCGATGGTTACCAGGCAACGGTGCAGGATGTGGTGTAATCGTTGTATGCAGCCAGACGCCGTCGCTATCGCAGCGCTACGACCCAGACTTGAGAAGCTCGCCGAGCTGCTCGGGCGTATCGAGTTCACGCTGCCGACCGACGCCCGGCAAGAGGCCGAGCAGGCTCGTGCCGCCATCATCAAGACCGTGACTGAATACCTGATACCGCGTCTCGATGAACCGGAAGCTCCTGTGGTCGCAGCCGTTATCGGGGCGACAGGGACAGGGAAGTCGACGGTCGTCAATTCGTTGGCCAATGATCGAATTTCTGATGTTGGGGCACTTCGTCCCACCACGCGGAGTCCGGTTCTGTGGGCCCATCGCGATCATGGCAGCCGCTACTGGTCCGAGTTCGTAGCCCGGGTGCGGGAACGGGTTGGCGCCACTGTCGAGGTTGTTATCGGAGATGACGAGCTCACCAAAGAACTAACAGTCATAGATACGCCTCCTGCGGAATATGTAGCTCCGTCGGGAAGAAGTCCGGCTGAGGATGTGCTCGCCTTGGCTGATCTCTGTGTGTTTGTCACCAGCCCCACCCGCTACGCCGATATTTCGGCCTGGCGATTTCTCCGCGAGATACGGTGGCGTGGCGTACCCATGCTGTTTGTCTTGAATCGTCTTCCGCCGGATCGGGAAGAAGCGGTAGCGCTTCTCAACGATTTTGCTTCTCGTCTCCACGCCAACGGGCTTCTGCTGGAACCCGACGCTGCGATGGTTTTTGGTGTGAACGAGGCAGTTGGCGATAGGTGGCATGGCGGTCTCGATCCATCGTCAGTCGGTGCGTTGCGCAACGAACTCGGAGCGGTCTCGAACAGTGGATACCGAGCGACGCTTGTAGCAATGACCGCCTACACGACCGGCAGAAACGTTGTCGACCGCAGCCGGATCGTGCTCGACGAGTTCGACAAGGTCGCTGCAATCGCTTCGGAACTCGAGGCTGTGGTCGATCGGTCATATGACAACCAGGTCGCCGAGATCACAAACCTGCTGGCCGCGGGGGGCTTGCGTGACATGACGCGACACCGCACCTGGTCAGAAGCCGCGGTTGATCTAACCGCGATCGTCACCAGACGCGCCGGTGTCGCTGCACAAGAGACAGCCCGAGCCTGGCTAGGCGACAAGGCTGGGTCAGTTCTGTTGGAGGGGGAAGGCACCTCCCTGTGGCGGCATACAGAAGGCACCTCGTGGGATGTGCAAGGACAGCTCGAGGAATGGGAAGAGGCTCTCGGCGATGTACTGGTGAAACACAGTCGATCGAGGAAGATGCGGCCACGCACTGCCAAGAAGCTGGCGACGAAGGTGTGGCGACTTGTCATCGATCCAGACGAGGACATGTCATGGTGGGTGCGGCGCCGCCTCAACCGGGATCTCGAAGGGTTTGTCCATGACGCCAGGGAAAGCCTTGCCGGGGTGGTGGGCCGTGCCCTCGAGGTAGACGCCAGCCGCTTCCGAGCTCATCTCGGAATGGAGATAGGTGTTGCCAAAGAGATCGAACGCAACGTCGCCGCGATCTCGGCGCTGCTGCACGGGGAGGCGCCACCGCTCCACAGCGTGCCCGACGCAGGGACCGAGGAGTCCGATGAGGCTCGTCCGGTCGACAGCGTTGTTGAGACAGAGACCGAGGAATCCGAGACGGCAAGCGGGCTGGACGAAGCCGCTGAGTTCACGATTACGTCCGGCGCAGCCGAGATCGAGGAGGATGCCACCGATGCGTGACGTTCCAGAACTCCTCGATGCGATTGATTTGGTGCTGGCCCGAGCATCGGGAATCGTTCCGGCTGACGTACTCCGCGAGGCCGAGGACTATGCAAGAGACATCCGCGAGCGAAGGGGCTTCCTTGGTGAAACTCTCGTACTGGCAGTGGCCGGAGGTACCGGGACCGGCAAGTCCAGCCTTGTTAATGCGTTAGCCGGCGAAATCATTACGTCTGTCAGTGTATTGCGCCCCCACACCGATGAGCCGTTTGCCGTCGTTCCCGAGAATCCGGAGCCGGCGGTGACTGTGCTGCTCGACGCCCTCGGCATCGCCTACCGCCACGAGCACGGTGCGTTCACCAAAACCGCGATCATTGACCTGCCGGACGTTGACTCGATAGCGGATTGGCATCGAGAACGGGTCGAGGACCTCATCCCGCGCGTCGATGGGGTGATTTGGCTTTTTGACCCTGATAAGTACCGCGACCCGATCGTGCACGATGAATTTCTTGCTCAGCTTGCACAGCACCAGAGCCAGTTCATTTTTGCGCTGAACAAGATTGATCGATTGCGTCCCGATGACCTGCAGACCGTTAGGGAAGACTTGTTCGAGACGCTGGCCGCCGACGGATATCCCCGTCCTGCCTTGTTCGCCCTCGCCGCCGATCCTCCAGGGGCAGCTCCGCGCGGAATCGAACTATTCCGAGAGCATGTGACGGAGCGCATCGACACGAAGACCGTCATGCTGCGCAAGGTCATTAGGGATGCTGCCGGGATTGTTCGCACCATCGGCAAGGCGGCCGGTGTTTGGGAAGGGGCGTCTCTGGATTTCGACAAGTCATGGGCGAGGGTTCGAGCCGAAGTGCTGGCCGGTGTCGGCTCCGGGTCGAGCCAGGCAGATCGTGAAGATGCTCTTTGTCGCCTCGAAGACCTCACCGCACTCATCGCCGTGAAGTCTGGACCCTTGCTCGGCGAGGAGGTACGTGACGTCGCCGACCGTGCCGTTATCGAAGCCATTGTCGCCGATCTGGCAGAAGCCGGTCCCACCGAGCCTGTTCCCCATGCTGGGTTGTGGGAGAAACTGACCGGGGCCGACGACGACGAAGTGGTGCCGAGCCCACGAGCTGATCTGCTCGACAGCGAGCTGGGCGTGCCGCTGCGAAGCATTCTGTGGAGGCGAGGCCTGCTGGCCGCCACGATTGCCCACGCAGCCGTCGGTGCAGCACAGCTCGAAGACAAGCTCAGCACGAAGGCTGTGGAGGCTACTCCCGGTTAGGGATGATCACCGACATCGCGTCATAGGCGGGGGTGATCTCGACGGACTCGGCGGTGCCCAGCAGCTCGCCATCGGCTTGGAACTGGGCGCCGGGTTCGGCGTGGACAATCAGCTTCTCGACATCGTGGAACACGTGAGTTCCCTGCTGCTGGAGTGATCTCTTCAACAACCCTCGCGCCGCCACTCCCACCGTCCTCAGAACTGACACCTGTTCTATGGCCACTGCAGTTAGCCCGTCGCCCGGGTCGGGGGTAAGGCGGAGCGGGGCACGTCCCCAGTAGGTATACAGGTTGTGTACTTGGACCAAGACTGTGGCTGCATGGACCCGCTGTCCGCCGCATTCAACAAGCATGTCCGGACGTTTTCTCCGGTAGTTGGAGAAGACTTGTTTGGTGGCGATCGCAGCGAAGTTCGCCGAGGAGAAGTGGTACTTGGCCGCGGGGCGGCGATCCGAGATGGCGACGACGTCGGCATCAAGCCCGAGCCCGAGTGCAAAGACTGCATATTCCGAGCGGGCCGCCAAGGGGCTTTCGGTGGCAATGTGGGCGAGACTGATCATCTTGCGATGGCCGGTCAGCAAGCGTGCCGCCGCTTTCTCCGGGTTCATCGGGATGCCGAGAATCCTGGCCACGACGTTGGTGGTTCCGGTCGGAATGACTCCGAGTGAGGTTCCGGTGAATGCGAGTCCATTGGCCACATGATGGACAACACCGTCACCGCCCATGGCGACCACGGCGGCATAACCATCAGCAGCCGCGTCGGCGGCGGCTTGTCGCGACTCGGCCGGCCCATTCGGCCAAGTTGTGTCGAGCTCGAACCCTTCGCTGAGCTTTGATTCAACGGCCCGGAGTGCAGCACCGGTGAAGCCCGAAGCGGACGGGTTGGCAATCAGGAGAAGTCTTCGCATCTGGCCGCAAGGGTAGAGGTACGCTGGATCCTATGAGATATGTTGACCGGGCTGACGCCGGTCGTCAGCTTGCCGCTGATGTCGCCGCGGCTCTCCCTCCTGCGGATCGGAGCCGGACCCTGGTGCTCGGCGTTCCCCGTGGGGGAGTAGTTGTGGCGAGTGAGATCGCGACAAGGCTCGCTTTGGAACTTGACGTCGTGTTGGCCCGCAAGATCGGCGCACCGCACAACCCCGAGCTGGCGATTGGTGCTGTTGGAGAGGATGGCTCCCCGATCCTCGATCGTCGCCTCATGACAAGACTCGGCGTGAGCGAAGACTATTTGGAATCGACTGTCGCCGCAGAGTTGCGGGAGTTACAGAGAAGAATGAGGCGATATCGGGGGAGTCGTCCCAGTCCGCTTATCGAGGGCAGGGCCGTCATTGTTGTTGATGACGGCGTAGCCACAGGGGCGACACTGCGCGCAACGCTCGAGACGACCCGCCGTCAGAATCCAGCGTGGTTGGCCTGCGCCATTCCGGTGGGTGCACCAGATTCTGTGGCCCGCATTGCTCGAGACGTAGATGCGATGGTCTGTCCGCTCCAGCCAAGGTCGTTTCGTGCGGTGGGGGAATGGTACGAGTCGTTCACGCAGACGACAGACGCTGAGGTTATGGCAGCTCTGCAAGGCCGAGGAGAGGGACGAGACAACCTGTAGGGGCCGTGGGCTCCTACGACGCCATCATTTTGGCGACACGATCCCGGAGGTCGGTTGGACGAAACGGCTTCGTCATAAAGTCGTCGGCTCCGCCCTCCTGAGCCTGTACTGCTACCTCGGGCTGGGCGTGAGCGGTGAGAATGAGAACCTTGGTTTCACGGGTGGCGTCGTCGGCACGAAGGCGCCGGAGCACTTCCCAACCATCCATGCCGGGGAGGCCAATGTCGAGGACGATGGCAGCGGGTTGGGTCTCCCGTGCTGCTTCCAATCCGGCGACACCGTCGGCCGCACCAACGATGTTCAGACTCAGCTCCCGTAGGCACACTTCGATAAGGCGCCGTACGCTCGCAGAGTCTTCAACGATAAGAATTGATTCTGTCACCTTGTCACTATCGGCGGGTTTGGGTCTGACTGCAGGAGTTTTCTTGCGTTTGGCACGGACATCCCCGGGGTCAGCGGCTACTCGGCGATTTCGGGTGTCGGTTCAGAATGGCAGAGCGGTGGGCGACGGCGTAGCCTCTGCAGAAGAGAGCCGGCGAGCAAAGGAAGACTAGATGGATCCATTCCAAAATGAGCCTTATTCCGACTTCTCGGCCGACGGTCCACGAACGGCGTATCTCGAGGCAATCGATACCGTCAAGTCGAAACTCGGGGGGCACATACCGGTCATCATCGACGGCAAACCGGTGGCAACCGATGAGCGGATCATCAGCGTCGATCCCGCCCAGCCCGACACTGTTGTCGGGACGACCGGGTCGGCAACCCTCGCTGAGGCACAGCTAGCAATAACCGCTGCCAAGAACGCATTCGTCGATTGGTCGAGACAACCGGCGGCAGTGCGTTCCGAGTACGTGCATCGCATCGGAGACCTCATTGCTGAACGGAAGTTCGAGATTTCCGCATGGATGACCCTGGAGGCTGGCAAAAACTGGGCCGAATCTGAAGCTGACGTGGCTGAGGCGATCGACTTTTGTCGCTACTACGCCCATCAGGCGCTCCGTCTGGACGAGCCAGTTGCGGTGGTCGGGTACCCGGGAGAGCTAAACGAGTCGTTCCTCATTCCGATGGGGGTGGGCGTCGTCATCCCACCTTGGAATTTCCCGCTTGCCATCCTGGTCGGGATGGCGGTTGGTCCGGTGGCTGTCGGTAACACCGTCGTCCTGAAGCCGGCTTCCAACACACCGGTGCTGGGTGCGCACTTCATGGATATTGTCGCTGAAGCTGGTCTTCCCGACGGTGTGATCAATTTCATCCCGGGGCCGGGTTCAGAGATCGGTGACTTTGTCGTCGATCACCCCGATACCCGTTTTGTGAACTTTACCGGTTCCAAAGAGGTCGGACTCCGCATCTCGGAACGTGCCGCCATCGTCCATCCTGGTCAGAAGTGGGTGAAGCGGGCGTACACGGAGATGGGGGGCAAGGATGGACTGGTCGTCGACGAGACCGCCGATCTTGATATGGCCGCTGATGCCGCAGTGCGTAGTGCCTATGGCTATCAGGGGCAGAAGTGTTCAGCTTGCTCGAGGGTGATTGCGGTTGACTCCATTCACGACGACCTGCTTGACCGGATAGTTGCGAAAGCTGCGGCCCTGGAAGTGGGCCCCGGTGCGGAGAACAAGCCGGTCGGTCCAGTGATTTCCGCGGCCCAACACCGGGCGATACTCGCAGAGATAGCCAACGGGAAGAATGAGGCCACTCTTGTGCTCGGCGGTGACCCGATTAACCGCGACGGTGGCTACTACATCGCCCCCACGATCTTTGCGGGCGTCCAGCCGCAGCATCGGCTTGCCCAGCACGAGATCTTTGGGCCGGTGCTGTCAGTGCTCCGAGTCAATGACTTCGAGGACGCGTTGCAGGTCTTCAACGGAACCGAATACGGATTGACTGGGGGGCTCTGTTCCTCCGACTCCAACCGCATCGAACGGGCGAAACGGGAGTTCCACGTCGGGAACCTCTACATAAACAGGAAGATCACCGGAGCGCTGGTCGGGGTGCAGCCATTCGGCGGATTCAACATGTCGGGGTCCAATTCCAAGGCGGGCGGGCCGGACTATCTGCGTCTCTTCATGGAGATGAAGTCGGTTACGCAAAAGGTTCTGTGACGTCCTGCGAGGAATTGCTCCGGTAGCTCCCAGTTGGAAATACCCTGGGAACCGACAGCTAGGTGGGAGACTGCCTCAATCGCTTCCCCGGGTGCCATTGTGAATCTACAAATCCTTGGTCGAGGTCGGCCGATAGTCGTTGCGCTTGTGGTCGTCGCCGCCATTGCCATGTTCGCCATCGCGGCATCGCTCCTGGGCGTGCGGACCGCCCAAGCAGAGTACGCCGGCCCAACCTTCACCACGGCCCCCGTCGTCACAAAGGTCGAGGTGCCGCAGGCCGGTCTCGCCACTGTGCCGGTCGGCGGCGTCGATCTGTGGAGCGGCCCGGACCGTGATCCGTACTTCCGGCTTCATGAAGGCGTTGTCCTTCCTTTCCTACACCGCAACGGCGACTGGCTGCTCGTAACAACGATGTGTAACGAGACGGCTTGGGTCGATGCCGCCGACGTCGAGGTGCAACTGCAGAACCAGCCACAGGATCTTGGCTCGAGCTTTGACATCTCGGAAGCGATGATCGTGCTTGACCCCGGCCACGGTGACCGAGACTGGGGTGGGGTTGGACCGTCAGGGCTCAGTGAAAAGGAAGTCAATCTGGATATCGCGGTCCGAGTCCGCGATCTGATGGGCACAGCGCATGACGTCGATTGGAATAGCGGAGCGATCTCGCTGGGTAGTGAAGTTGCTGCGTTTGGCAGCGTTGTACTGACCCGTGACATTGTGGGACCAAACGATGGCGACTTTGAGGCCGGGCTGGGCTATCGAGCGACGATGGGCATTGCGGCCGGTGCAGATGCCTTTGTGTCGATACACAACAACACAGTGCCCCGCAACGACAGCGACATCCCTGGATCAGAGGTTTACTACTCCACGGGGGCAGAGGGTTCGGATCGGCTAGCCGGACTCATCTACGAGGAACTTCTGCGCAGTTTTGCCGAATTCGATGCCGACTGGCGTGGCGGCGATTTGTTGGGGGCCAGGGCCCGTCTCGATCCAGAGACCGACGATGACTACTACGGGCTGTTGCGTCGTGCCACGATGCCGGCCGTGATCGTCGAGGGCGTTTACATATCCGAGCCGGACGAAGAGGCTCTTCTTGCAACCGAAGACTTTCGTGAGGCCTACGCCGAGGCGGTGTATCGCGGGGTCGTGCGCTTCTTGTCCACAGCGGAAAGCGGCGCCGATGTCAACAGTCCGGAGTACTTCCAC
>JASJHC010000181.1:0-5880 GCA_033791245.1 Acidimicrobiia bacterium
GCCGGACAGGGCGTAGACGAGTCGCGCCGGTTTCGAAACGAGGCTGCCGCGGTCAATCCCAAACTTGATCCGTCCGGCCATGAGCGCTGAAACGAAGCCGCCTAGAGCGATCCCACCGACTGTCCAGGTGAGCCAGTAGTCCCACAACCCCGCGCTCAGAGCCGGCCCCCAGTACGCATTCGCTGCGACCTGTTCTTGAGCTACTTCAGCGACGGTGAACGCACCAAGGCGGGAGAAGAACCCGGATGCGCCTGGTCCGTGCCCCAGCAAGACAAAGCCGGCAAGAACACTGAGTCCAAGACCAATTCCTGCAACATACGGTGATCCGAAGACCTTGGGTTTGGTGCGGTGCACCTTGAGAACCAGTCCTTTGACTGCTCCGAATACCGCCTTGGGCAAGGCGAACCGTTCGGATGTCTTGAGGGGCTCACCCTCCTCACCGTGTTCCCGATACCACTCGGCAGGATGGTGTTCGACGTACTCGGCGTCGATCTCGCCGGTCAGCATGCTTTTGAGAGCAGGCCGTTCCTCCTTCATGAGGGCCGCCATTGCAAAGTGAACGAAGAAGAACGCAATAACCGCACCAACCGTCATCAGGTGGATCAGCACCAGGGAGCGGCCAAGGGAACCTCCGCCGGTTCCCAGCCACATGAGCAGACCACTTGTCCCGATGACGGTTGATCCGATTAGCACAACCACGCCAAATGCCTTCTGACCGGCGTTATATGCACCCTGGTCTGGCAACGCGATTGACGGATCGACGATCTCGGCCTTTGGCTTGGTCTTAAACCAGAGAAGATCGTTGCGAGTTGGAATCAGATCCCGAAGGAACCGAACTGAAAGACCGTGTGGATCGAGCAAGAACGAAAGGACAAGAACCACAAACCACAGTATTCCCACATACACGTGGAAGTGCAGCAGACGGGTTGCCCCGCCAAAGAGGCCGTTCACAGCATCGATGTAGAAGCGGGGTCCGATCTGGTAGCCCGAGTTGCTGATGATGGCGATCCCGGTGAGCCACAGGATTAGGAAACTGCCAGCGTTAAACCAGTGAACCAAACGCTGCTGTACCGGGTGTTTCACCAAAACAGTGTCACTCATTGTCGTCTCCCTCCTGCGCTTGAAGGGCGGCACTTCCCTCTTGTTCTTGTAGCTCCATCTGGGCGACCTTCTCTTTGCGGTCCCGGAGCGCCCTCATGCCGATCATTGCCCCCATGGCCATTGCGCTGGCGACACCCATCGTGCCGACGGCCTTCCCCGCCCCGTTTCTCCAAAGCATGCTGGCTTTGCTTCCGCCGCCCTTTGGTGGCCGGTGCTCCCGCAGCAGGCTTAGATCTTCTGGTCGTCCGCTTAGCTTGAGGCGTGGTAGCGGGTCCACTAACGAAGAAGTCAGGCTGATGACCTCGTGGCCGTCATCTATGGCATTGACATCGCCGACGCTCACTACTTTCTCTTGACCCGCGATCTCAACGACTTCGTAGAACGAGCGAGCCCCGGCTGGGCACACGTCGAAGCAGGCAGGTGCCTGTCCGTTTTGCACCCGACCTTCACACAGGGTGCACTTTTCAAGCTTGTTGGTATCAGGGGCGACATACCGGGCTTCATAGGGACATGCGGGCACGCACAGTCCACAGCCGATACAGAGGTCCTTGTCGACAAGCACCCGCCCATCCGCCGCCTTGAAGGAGGCGCCAGTCGGGCATGCATCAACACAGGGAGCGTCTTCGCAGTGATGGCAGAGGTATGGCGCAAACGACGTATTGCCGACCGCAACGTCGTTGTCCTCTAGGAACGGCACCCAGTTGCGAGCGCTGGCTGGGTCGAGATCGTTTGCGGTTACACATGCGACTTCGCATGCTTTGCAGCCGATACACCTTGAGATGTCGATACGAAATTCAAAAGACATGGTGGATACCTCTAGGCCGAGTTGGGTCGCACTAGGCGAACGAAGTTGACGCGCATACCGGTACCGCCCGAAAGCGGATCGACTGCGTATTGGGTCATCAACGCCGAGTCGTCGACTCCACGCTTGTATGCCTTCGTGAGTTGGCGGCTGTTGTGGCCGAATCCGTGAGTGATGTACACCGCGTCATCGCTCATCCGCTCGGTTATCTTCACCTTGATTGGGCCCTGCCGGACACCGTCCTGATTGAGGAGTTCGACCAACTGGTCGCCATCGACCCCGTAGGCTTCCGCAGTTGCCGGCGACACCCAAACGGCGTTGTCTGGGTCACGCCCGTGAAGGACTGGAGTGTTCTGGGTGCGCCCGAAGCTATGGACCGGCGACCGGCCGTAGAGCAGGCGAACATGCCCAGGCGGTGCCCCCCGTGGCGGGTAGTAGGTGGGTAGTGGCTCGTAGCCTGTGGGGTCTTCGCCTTCAGCGACTTTGGCGGCCCAGACCTGTTCCAGGTCGGGCGAATAGAGCTGGACCCTGCCGTCTCCTTCTTCTCCTCCGAATGCGGGGAAGTTGAGGATGGCACCGTCTCTTCCGCTGCCATCTGGGCCGAGGCCATGTCCATTGCGATAAATCGGCAGATCATCGTCCAGAACCACAAAGCCCTCGCTGACGAGAGTGTCCCAATCGACCGTTCTTCCTGTTGCTTCGTCGCTGTTGTATTTAGCGACCGTTGACTCGGCGAGGTCCATCACGGAGTCCCACTGCCAATAGTCTTCGAGTCCGAGTTGTGCTCCGATGTCGCGGGCAATCTGTGCCTCAGCGCGGCTCTCGCCAATGGGTGTAGCAGCCTGCTGCATCACTGCGAAGAAGGGCTCTCGGCTGTTGGTGACGCACAGGTTGTCGGAACGCTCCAGATATGAGGCTGCAGGAAGAAGGACGTCTGCATACGTTGTGATCTCTGTTGGCAGCACATCGACCACAGCGAGGAACTCAAGCTTCTCGAGGGCCTCGATGGTCTCGTGCTGGGCGGGCAGCGATGTGATGAGGTTGGTTCCAACGACAACCCAAGCCTTGATGTCGCCATCGCGGGTTGCTTGGCGGATTCCATTTACGTTGACGCCTACGGCGAACGGATAGCCAGCGTCGCGGCGTGCCGCCAGCTCCGGATACTCGGGGAGTGTCGGATAGACCTCCTCAAGACTTGGCAGATGGGCCTGTTGCGGAAGGTAGTAGCCGCCCCGCGATCCCCAGGCCCCTGTTATCGCAACGATGATGGCCATGGCTCTGGCGCGTTGTGTGTCGTCGCCGTACCAAACAACATGACGCCCGGGATGAAGAGCCATGTGTGGCCCGGCCTCGCCAATCATGTGTGCCGACGCCTCGATCTCTTCGACCGTGAGTCCGGTCTCGGCAGCAGCCCATTGCGGTGTGCTGCGAGCCACGTGCTCGGTAAGCAGGTCGAAGCCATCCGTGTATTCGCTGACGAATTCGTGGTCGTACAATCCGTCGCGGATCAAGACGTGGGTCCAAGCCAACAGCAGGGCAATGTCTGTCCCCGGCTTTATCTGCAGCCAGATGTCGGCGCGCAGGGCCGCGGTGGATCGCCTTGGGTCGACGACGATGAGATTGGCGCCCTTTGTTGTCGCTTGGACAAGCTCTTGTACCTGGAGGTTGTGCATGTTCTCGCCGAGGTGCGAGCCGATGAGTACGAGGCAATCCGTGTTCTCAATGTCAACGGGTTCCGGCGACTTCATCGAGTGGCCGAAGGTCAACTGATAGCCGACCTCTCGTGGCGCCTTGCATTGGTCGTAGGCGGAATGGGCGTGATGCGGCGTTCCCATTGCGGCGGCGAGGTGTTCGAAGTGGGCTTCCGCAGCACCGTGGGTTAGGAAAGCAACCGCACCAGGGCCATCACGTTCGATTATCTCGCGAAGCCGAGATCCGATTTCGGAGTAGGCCTTGTCCCACGTGACATCGGCAAAAACAGCCTCGCCCCGTTCACCAGTACGGATTTGGGGTTTGTCCAGGCGATCGGGATCTTCGTGAAAGCCGATACCGCCAACACCGCGGGGGCAAAGCCGACCTCGGCTCAGTGGATGGCCGGGCACTCCGCTGATGTGAAGCACTTCGTCTTGCTCGCCGATTTCTACGTTGATCCCGCATTTCCAGAAGCACACGCCACATACGGAGCGAACGGATCGGACTGCTGTTGGCGGGTCGAAGCGGGGATGGTCAACGTCTGCTTCAGCGGCGACCGCTCCCGGCTCGAACAGGACGCTGCCGGCAGCGCCTGCCGATCCGGCAAAGCCAAGACGGATGAAATCACGTCTGGTGTGACCGTTGGCGCTCATTGGACTCCTCGTAGAAACTCTCGACTACAACCCGTATATCTTCGGCCTTGCATATGTTTTTGGGAAGTCCCTTGAAAGGGGCAAAAGGCACAAGAAATTCGGGTCGAATGGGTAACAGCAAGTTGCAGCGCTGCCGACTGGCACTCTTTGGCATCTCCCGTTCCTTGACCACGATGCGCTCCGCGTTGTGCCGGTCGATCGGTGCTGAGGACCAGTCACGCCGCAGCCAGATCAGGTCGGGAGGTGCTGACCGACACGGCATGGGAATCGAAAGGGGGGGGCAGGTTCCCGCCTGCGCCCCCCCTTTTCATGCGAGAGACGCCGACCGATGCAAATCCCACCGCAGTTAGCGCTCGCGCCACAACATGACTGATTCAGCGTCTCTCGACGAGGTGACCTTTCAGTATGGCCTGAACGGGTCCGCCATTTCCCATACCAGGGAAGACCAACCGAAGTCCGACGCCCCCATGCCTTTGCCGGTCCGCGCCTCGTAGTACTCCCATAGACCCTCCCGGAGGACAGCGGTGACGAGGCCGTCGCGCATTTCGGCGGCGGCGGCGTGGTAGCCGAGTCGGTTGAGACCAATCGAAACCAACCATGCCGCGTTCACCCAACTTGGTCCGCGCCAGAGTCGACGCAGACCCCAGAAATCTTCGCGGGAGGTATGGCTGGGATCGTCGAGTGCGACTGACGGTAACGGGACGCCGTCCCAGAATTTGTGTGGGACGAGCAGGGTCTCTTGTACAAGTCTATGGCCGATGTCCTCGGGCAGATCAGGAAGAGCAAGCGGAGCAAGCGTATCCCAGGTAAACGGGACATCGGCTGGCTCCACCGCCCACGCCGGGGATTGCGTGTCGTCGAGAAAACGTCCGGCCTCGTCGTTCCAGAGCCGAGCGATGAGAGCAGGCGTCGGGGAAGGGTTCCCCATTGCCTGTTCGGAGAGCGACCACAAGACGTTGGTCAGGACTTCGCACACGACCGGCCGGTCATCCGCCGCGATGCGGTGTGCGTCAAAGCCGCGTCGCCGGTTGGTGTGAATCAGTGTGGGAAACAGTCGCCGACCGTGGGCGCGACGTCCCCAGACGTGATCGAACTTGGGCGATGCGTCCATCCCCGACTCGTCGGGCTGAATCAGCCAGAGGAGGTTGTCGCCCTTCAAGTCGCGATGTGCCCGCAGCCATTCGTGGTGTGCACGGATACGGGGTTCCGTGCTGGGATCGCCAATCGCAATCGACCAGGCCCAAGCTAAGACCGGCGGTTGGATCGTGCTGGTCGCCAAAGCATGCCGGGTCGCGATGTTGTATCGGATGGCGCGTTCCAGGTTGAGCGTCTTCCCTAGGAAGTTGGTGTGGCCGATGAACCCGTCTTGCGAGGAGGCGAGAAGGGTCTCAAGTTCCAAGCGCGACCGGGCCGGGTCGAGACGACGCCAGATGATGGCGTGAAAGCACGAATCCCAGTACCACTGCCAGTCGTAGTGCCCAGGACTCGGTGCAGTGAATCCGTAGTGCTTGCCGTCCTGTTCACCCTCTCGCCAGTTCTGGTGCAGAATGCGGCTACACAAGGCTGCGATTTGTTGGATCTCCGTGCCTTCCATTGGCACCTTTCCTTCCGGCTTTCGACGCTAGCCGGTTG
>JASJHC010000182.1:0-7382 GCA_033791245.1 Acidimicrobiia bacterium
GAAGTCGTCCGGCCACTCTGTAAGCGCCTGCCCATTGAGCTGCCCATCCCAGAATGAGGCAGTATCGGGCCGGTAGACCACTACATCGATCGGAGACGAAGGTTCGCGATCCTTGGCGAACTCGCAGATGCCTTGCAAGCCATTGAGCCCGTCCCATGCATCCATGTCGCCAAATTCGGCGATGATGTCGCCGTTGCGGATCCCCACCGCGTCGGCCGGGCCACCCGGAGCTACTTCCTCGACAAGAAGGCCCGACCCAAAGATCGGTTCGGCGTAGCCGGCCTCGTAGGTGGAGAACGACGGGTCAAAGATCGTGCTGTCGATGATGCCAGAAACCTCGTCGCGGGCTTCGACACCGAATAGGTGCAGGCTCTCCCATATCCCTTCTTTGTTGCCCTCGCGAATTGCATAGACAACGCCAAGCACCTCACCCATCTCATTGACTACTGGTCCTCCGCTGTTGCCGCCGTCAACCTGGGCAGATGATTCAAAGTTGCTGAGAAACCCGCCCCACGAAGGACTGTCGGTGGTTTCCTTGGTAACTCGACCTTCCTGGAATGAGATCGATTCCGTGAAATTGGGGAACCCGACGACCCGGATGGGCTCCTCAAGCACGGGAGCCGACGGTGCCCACTCCAGGTATTGATAGGGTCCACCTTCGGCTTGGAGTACCGCGAGATCGGCACATGCAGATGTGCCAATGACACGGGCCGGCGTCTGTTCGTCAGACCCATCCAAGCGGAGACTGACCTCACTCCTTCCGCCGGCAACGTGATAGTTGGTTACCAATAGACCGTCTGCGGAGATGAAGAATCCTGTGCCGCCGCCAAATGGCGTGTTGACGTCAACAACCGCCTGCCGGATCTGCGCAGTTGTCCGCGATGAAGCAAGGATGATCGCTTGGTCGGGGAAGACACCAATATGGCGCCGCCCTTCATGAGTGACCTCGAGTGTGGCTTCACCGTCCTCGATGAGATCACACAGCTGGTTGATGCCACCGTCGAGGGCAACTCCGTCGGCGGTGGTGATGACGTCACCGATACCCAACCCGAGGCTGGCGCCGGGACCGCCAACGGCAACTGCGGCGACTACCGGCTGGCCTTCGGTGTTGTCCACTGCGGAGAAGCCAAGCTGTTCGACAACCTCACGCTGCCTCATCGACTTCACCCAGGACACGACGTTCTCGCCACGCAGCGCAAGAGCGTTGCCGGTTGTGTCAAAGCCGGTAAGCATGCCGACAAACGCACCGTCCTCATCAAACAGCACCGCACCGGCGGTCTCGGCCGGGCCGGCCCGAAACACGTACGAGGGCCCGCTGACGGTGGTATTCGCCGTCCCGGTGGTGATGGTTTGGCGGCTGGCCGAGGCAACTCCGACGGGAGCAGAGCCGTCCGCCATGTCGGCCGCTGCTGCGAAGGTGTGATCGAGCCTAACTAACGCCAGGTTGACGCACTCTGCAGCCGAGTCCAGCTCACCGGCTATCGGGAACTCAACCCCAGGAACAAAGACGTTGATGCGCTCGGCTCCGATGACGCTGGTGGCAGTCGTCAGGATGAGCCCTTCTGTATCGACGACTATCCCAGTGCCGCTGCCGACGGAAACAGATCGTGGCGAATCCAGGCCGAGGAAGTCGCCTTCAGACTCGATCCCCACAAGTAGCGACTCAGCATGTGCTTGCAGATCGAGAGGAGGCTCAGTGGTGGTTGTGGTCTCTGCAATAAAGGTCGTCGAGGTCTCTTCACTCTCGTCACCGGAGCTGCACCCCGCCATCAGCAACAACCCGATCAGCCAACCAATAACAAGGAATCTCACCCGCATTACGCACCCTCTCAGTAAGCGCCCTGAACATAGCATCTGACCGCCCAAGAACTGGTATACCGCTAGCCCCAGTGCTCGAGGATCTCGGCAAGGTGGGCGAGCCGGCGACCGATGGCATGACGCTGCCGTTCGATGGCCGAGCCGGCGATGATGAAGACAGTCGCGGCCCCCGCCCCGATGGCAAGCCATGTTCCGCCGCTTAGCCCGATCATCAGCCCGTGGAGTGCAGGAATCAAGATCGAGAGAACGATTGCCAGCACCATGGCGCCCACACCGAGCAGAGCTCTGCGCCGCACTTCAGTCAGGGTGCCCCATGCGGCTAGAACGAGACCCTCGGCTAGCAGCACTATCCCAAACCACAGAGACTCGAACATGTCGACGGCAGCCAAGGTCAGCGGGGCGAGCATCAGCAGCCACTCGAGATGATGGAGCCCGCCGGGCATCGGGAGCTCTTCTATCTCACGACGGACCCGCTCTAGTTCAAGCACACCACAGGAAGACTGTGGAGTGGCCGCAACAGCCTCGAAACCGATGACACCGGCGACTATTCCCGCGGCCGCAGATTGTCCGAGTTCGCTGAATGCCACTGCGATGACGACCGCGGCGCCGAACTGTCCCAGCCAGAAAGCGGAGCAGCGCCATCCACGCACCCGGCTGGGCACGGCTGCTATCAGCTCGCCAGCCGCAGCCAACAACAGCACGGTGGCGGCAAGTACTGGTGATGTCGCTGGCATGAGGGACCGCCCCCTGGTTCTCCTTGGAGGTTTGGGTGTGGGCAGGGATTACCGTGGCGGGATGAACCGCATCATTGAGTCGATACCGCGCCGGGCCCGAGTGATTGTGATGCTGGCGGCTGCAGCCGCCGCGGTGTGGCTGTGGCTGGCGATGGCCGAAGCCATGGAACCTGCGGAGGCAACGGGTGGTGGCGACATCGTCAGCTTCGAGTTTGCCGCAACCGCGGCCCGAGCAACTGAAATTCTCGGCGGGTGGGGCGATGTTGGCCGTCGCGGTGCAGCCAGGGCCATCCGCCTCGACTACGGGTTCTTGATTGTCTACGCCACCTTGCTGGCGCTGCTGGCCGGGAGCGTGGCCATGGCGGCGCGGCAACGTGTCTCGGATCGGATCTACCGCCTGGGGTGGACCGCCGCCGCCTTGGCTGTCGGTGCGGGTGCCCTCGATGCGATAGAAAACACAATGCTGCTGGCGACGATCGGCCGCTACGACGCCGGGGAGATCAGCGGGGCGCACACGGCAGTTGCGGCACTGGCAGCCGGGCCGAAGTTCGTGTTCCTCATCTTGACGATTGTCTATGTGGTGGGGGTCGCCGGCTACCTCTGGTCCAAGAGGCTCAGTAGTTAAACCTGCCTGCCCCACCGCCTGGGCGGTGGGGCAGGAATCCTCCCCCTCGAGCTCTTTCGAGTGTACGGACATGGTGCCAAATGTGGACAGAAAAGCTACGTAGTAGCCCATGCTGCGGCAACGGCATGCAACCCGCCGGGTGTGTCGAGGTCGTGTCACACAGCAGCGATACCTTTGGTGTCAGGAGGACAGGAAACAGAGGTTGAAATGTCCACTGTCCAACAACGCACCCTGCTGTATGCTCGCCTCGAGGAGGTCCTTGGCCCCGAGCCGGCTGGAATCCTGATGCAAGAACTAGCTCCACAGGACGGTGTCGCTACCAAGGCGGACGTCGCCGACGCGCAGACACGTCTAGAAACACAGATCGATGGCGCCACCACCCAGCTTGACGTGCGCATGGACGGCCTCGATGCCCGCATGGACCGCCTCGAAGGGCACATGGATCGCTTAGACGATCGGCTCCACGACCTGCATGGGGCCCTGCGGGAGCAGACCCGGCACTTCATCTTGGCGAGTACCGGAACGATGGTGGCACTCACTGGTGTTGCATTTGGCGCCGCAGCGCTGATTTAGCCGAGATTCCCGTATCAAATCGGCCTGTTCCCCCTCTCGTAGTAGGTGCGGCAGCACCGGCTGCTGACCGAGGGGGCATCTCATGGGGAATCGATTGCAGGACGGCCACCAGCGCCGTCCCTCACCGTTTGCGGCTGCGGCCATCGTGCTGGCTTTGGTCTTTGCGGCCTGCACCGGCGAAGCGGTTTCCACCAGCACCACGGCACTGCCGACAACTACCAAGGTGTCGGCGACGACGATCCCTAAGGACCGTATCGACCTCGACGTAGGCCTACCCATCGTCGGAAGCTATGCGTTCTTCGAGGTGTCGCTGCAGGCAGCCACGATTGCCAGCATCGAACCGCGAACCTTCCTGTCCGAGTCACAGGACGCGACTGAGGACCGCTTCCTATTCGTCACGTTGCAGATAGCCAACCGCTCGAATGGTGGCGCGGCCATCTTCAACCAGCTCCCCTATTCGCTTGTTGTGGATGGCATCCCGCAGGGCCGGCCGGTGGTGGTGTCGGGACGAAGCAATATCGGGCTGGGTCCATTGGCCGAAGATGACAGTGTTTTGGCGTTCCCGATCCCGATGACGGCTGGCTTTGATGAAATGGTGTTCGTGATCAGCGAGGACGACCGTATTCCTACGTACCTCCCGCTTGTCGGCGGCTCAACTGAGACCGGTTTTCCGATCCCGCTGGCGGTGACGGCGCAGGGGCCCGCCCAAGGTGGAGCGTCGGGATGTAACCAAAGCCTCGATGTGACCGTGTTCGGTGGAGAGGCGGCGATCGACCTCGTCGAGTCAGATGCGGCTCCGAGCGAATACGGCTCCCGTCGCGCCAACCTCGGAGAACGATTCCTCAGCCTTGACTTGCGGATTCTCAACAATGGCGGGTCTCGCTGTGGCGCCGGGTCTACCAACTACTCACCTGATTCGTTCACGCTCTTGGTCGATGGGGTGCCGCGGTCGCCGGTCACCTTTGTCAGCGGCGCCATTGCATCCGGTGCGGCGGAGGATCTCACGGTCAACTTCGTCTACCCAACCGACGCCACCACTGTTGAGTTTGCGGTTGGCGACGAAGAGGGGACGTTATTCCTGGTGCCAGTCGACGTGTCCGCGGTCCCTGCGGCTCCCGGCGAATAGCCGACCGGAATACCGTCATCACCGACTCGGTTGATCCCTTAGTCTGCTCCCCACCCTGCCTTTGCGGCAGGGTTGAACCGGCCGAGGGCCGGTTTGCGAGGGAATAGCCCCGAACAGCCACCAAGGACTCACCTCATGACAAGCCCCATCATCGAAGTCATCGAACTTGGTTTCCCCTGGACCGGGCTGGACCCGTTCATCATGACCGTGCACCACGTCGACGAGTATCCAGAAGGCAACGAGCAGCTGGGACCGGTCGTTCCGCTGGCAGGACGCAACATCGGTTCGGATTTCTCCTATCAGGATGGCTGGTCGATGTATCACGGCGACGTCGTCCCCGGCTTCCCGCAACACCCACATCGGGGCTTTGAGACGGTGACCGTGGTGCGACGCGGATATGTCGATCATTCCGATTCGCTTGGTGCCACCGCCCGGTATGGCGGCGGCGATGTGCAATGGCTGACCACCGGGTCAGGGATCATGCACTCCGAGATGTTCCCGCTCATCAAGGAAGACTCGGGCAACCCGTTGGAGCTGTTCCAGATCTGGCTCAACCTGCCTCCAGAGTCAAAGATGGTGGACGCCTACTTTGGGATGCTGTGGAGCGAAGAGATCCCGCTACTCACACCCGCACCGGGAGTCTCGGTGGATGTGATGGCGGGCACGATCGACGGCGTTACTGCACCTGCTCCCCCTCCGGACTCGTGGGCATCGCAGCCCGGCTCGAATCTCGGCATCTGGCTGATCCGTCTCGAGTCCGGGGCTAGTTGGGATCTGCCGTTGGCGCCGGCCAGTGTCAACCGTATGTTGCACTGTGTCGAGGGCGACGACATTCGAGTTGCCGCAACCAAGGTGCAAAACGGCGTTGGTGTTCAGCTTCGTCCTGAACTGACCACAACTCTGCAGAATCACGGCAAACCCGCCGAGTTCCTGTTGCTACAGGGTGAACCGATCGGTGCCCCGGTGTTCCAGATGGGCCCGTTTGTGATGAACACACCTGACGAGCTCCGCCAGGCGTTTGATGACTACAACCGCACCCAGTTTGGTGGTTGGCCATGGTCAACGCGGAGCCCCGTCCACGCTCGCACCGACGGTCGCTTTGCCCTTCACGCCGATGGCAAGATCGAGCATCGGGAGATGCAAGAGACACGGTAGGGACCGAAGCCGCTGTTTCTCAGCGAGTCTTGTCCGATCGGCATGCCTCGACGAATAACGGAGTGACCGCACCCCAGGCCCGGTTGGTGTTGGTACGCCGCTCGATGCGGAGGCTCCCAAGTTCTGATCTCACCCCAGTCGGATTCGATTCCATCGCCGGTGCGTTCGTAGATGCGTCCCCCGGGTCGACCCTCAAAGACGATGGCGAGGTCTTGTTGACGCTATGGCCTTTTTGGGCCACCACATCGAGGGCCGTTTCATCCACATGTCGAAGGCATGGCCCACGGGCTTGGCAACGGTGAACTCGACAATCAGCGGTTCCGCTACTTGTCGCTCCGCTCGGTGATGTTCTCGGCGACAATGCGATACCGAGCCGCCGCCTCACCCCACATCTCCTCGAGGTGGTGCAAAATCGCCTCTAGACCTTGATCACTCAGTCGGCAAAGATGCCGGTTGCCATCAACACGGTCTGCAACGATTCCTGCCTCCTTGAGCAGACGCAGATGACGAGACACCGCGGGGCGGCTGATAGGAAGTTCGTCGGCAATCTCCTGCACCGACCGCTCTCCGCTTTGCAACAGGGTGACGATGGTGCGCCGGTTGGCGTCGCCCAGGGCACTGAATGGGTCACCGCCGATGGCTTGTAGCGGCTCGCTCATGCGTCTTCGGCGGCGTTTTTGAGCCCGGTGGCAAACTCCTCAAAGGAGTCGGTCATGTCTGGGATCGTCTTGGTGATGAGTGGGGCGAGGAACCCGCTGTACACCTCACGCATCGAGAATTCGGTACCGCCACCGGTCGTGGGCGTCACCGTGAACGTGCGCTCCCCCTTGAACAGCCCGAGCGGCATTCCGTCGGACCACACCATCTTCTGCGGTGACATCTCGACCACATTGAGCTTGAAGGCTCGTTTTGGATTGACCGTCGATACGAGGCTTATCCTCTCGCCGACGGCGATGTTTCCCTCCAGCGACACAATGGTCGGGTTCCACATGGTGTAGCCGGCCGCGTCGGTGAGCAACGCCCAAACCTTCTCCACTGGGGCATTGATAGTCCTGGCTACGGCGTATTCGGTCATTTGTACTCCAGTCGGATCTTGATACGCATGGTAACAACGTCGTTACGGTAACGGTATAGTTACGGTCATCTCGGGAAGGAGACACATGACAGCAGACTTCACCGGTACCGGCACCTCCGCCGACCCTTGGGTGCTCCAGACCCCTTCGCTCCGTGGCGGGTTCCAGATGCATCGCGACGAGGCCGCCGACCCACCTGCCCTCGTCTGTGTGGTCGGCACCACAGAGCTCCGCTACCACCTGAGCGCGGTCGAAGACCTCCACCAGATGCTCAAGGA
>JASJHC010000183.1:0-2928 GCA_033791245.1 Acidimicrobiia bacterium
TGGGGCGTCCTCCCGCGTTACACACCGGGCGGCCGCCCGCCAGACTGGAGGGGACCCGGTAGGGTCCCCTCTCCTGTATGCAACATCTGGAGTGCCAATGGCTGAATACGTATTCTCGACAACCACACCCGGTCCGATAGACGCCGCCAAAGAGCGGCTGGTGGCCGCTCTTGCCACTGAGGGATTTGGTGTCCTTACCGAAATCGATGTCTCCGCGACAATGAAGGCCAAGCTCGACGTTGACCTTCCTCCGTATCTGATCCTCGGAGCCTGCAACCCACCACTGGCACACCAGGCGATCACCGCCGAACCGAGCATCGGTGTCCTTCTTCCCTGCAATGTCGTTCTTCGCCAGGCTGATGACGCCATCATCGTCGACTTCATGGACCCGGCATCGGTCCTCACCCTGGTCGACAAAGACGGGGTCGCCGAAATCGCGGCAGAGGTGCGCGCCCGGCTGGATCGAGTCCGGTCTCTGGTTGCGAGCTAGAACCCGCAGCCAATAGACGGTACGCTCCTCCTGAGTCAGGGAGACGGCCGCGTCCGGAGCAATCCGGCCGAGGAAAGTCCGGACTCCGCAGGGCATGGTGCTGGGTAACACCCAGGCGGGGCAACCCGATGGATAGTGCAACAGAAAGCAAACCGCCGGAGCTAACGCACCGGTAAGGGTGAAACGGTGGTGTAAGAGACCACCAGCGTCTCGGGTGACCGGGGCGGCTAGGTAAACCCCGCCAGGAGCAAGGTCAAGTAGGGAGAGAGCTGCCCGCTCGCCAATCCCAGGTAGACCGCACGAGCCCTGTCAGCAATGCAGGGCCCAGATAGATGGTCGTCACCGGTCTTCGGACCGGGACAGAATCCGGCTTATACCCTGACTCGGAGAAGGGAGCCCCTCTGGGGCTCCCTTCTTTAAAGGAGCCCCCCACGAGGGGGCTCCTTTCTTTGCATCTCCGCCCGCATGATCTATGCGGCTACTCGTCACCCCAGCCGCTCACAACGGCATAAGCACCGGATGAGGCGGTTCCCTCGTCAGAATGGTGCTGGAACATCGCCAGAAACGCAGCGCGCGGATTCTGACCGTTCGATAGGGGCTCAAGAGTGATTCCGACCCGAAACTCGGCGCCGGATGGGTGAATTATACGGACAATGACCTCAGTAAGATCCTCGTCTTCCTTTTCGATGCTGGCGCGCCAGCGATCCATGTCGGCAGGATGACACATCGCTACCAGCGGGATCCCGATGACCTCAGCAAGCGGGAGCCCGAGCATGTCGGCGGCATCTTCCTCGGCAAAAAGGACTGCACCGTCTTTGTCCAGTATTGCGATAGCCGCCGGGCCTTCTGCGGTATCGGGAGCTGTAGCGGGCAAGTCCGTCGCTGCAGTCGACTGACCGGGGGTGACCCTGTTCTCGGCGTGATGCCGCTGAATCGCTAGTTGTACCGAGCGGGCCAGTGCATCTGCCGTAACCGTGCCCTTGACCAAGTAATCCTGTGCACCGCGGCGAACCGCACGCAGGGCAAGATGGTCATCTTTGTGGGCGCTGAGGACAACTATCGGGACGTGTGCGGCGTGCAGCAATACCGCATCGACAGCTTCGAGACCATCAGCATCGGGTAGGACCAGGTCCAGGAGGACGCAGTCAGGAGCGGATTCGACGATCGCATCTAGGGCGGATTCGAGCCGCTTTACATGACGAACTGGAGCATCATCGCCCCATGCCTCGCGGAGCATCGTCAACACGAGGCGGGCATGAAGAGTGTTGTCTTCGACCACCAGAAGATCTGGTGGGCCACCGCTCGTCTGTTCGTTTTCCATCGCAGAGGCCTCCGAGAGTTTTGCGCCTTCCAAGGATTCGGCCGTTTGGCCGCAATCCTTGAGCATTAGTCACTGTATCCCCAACAACGAGGAATATCGACACCGGACCGACCTGGCTGTCTCATTTGCCCACTTGGTGGGGTTGCGGACGGAGTACAAGTACCGGCCAAGAACCACCCACAGGGTTTGCGATTGATGGCACGCCAAGCGGCCTAATCTGACCATCCGATCGAAAGGAATGCTGTGACACGATTCGCCTACTTCTGTGGACATGAGCAATGGCAACCCGAAGTGCTGGTCAAACACGCTGTCCTGGCGGAGCAGGCAGGCTTCGACTTCCTCGTGGTGTCCGAGCATTTTCACCCGTGGGTCGATGACACATCTGCCTCCGGGTATGCCTTCTCCACGATCGGGGCGATGGCCCAAGCAACTGAGAGGGTCGAGATCTCAACCGGGGTCACAACTCCCCTCTTTCGCTATCACCCTGGTGTCGTGGCGCAAGCTGCGGCCACCCTGGATCGGCTCTCCGGCGGACGGTTCCATCTCGGTGTCGGCACTGGGGAAAACCTCAATGAAGGCCCCCTTGGCTTGCCGTTCCCCAAGTATGCAGAGCGGGCAGCCCGGATGAGCGAAGCACTACAGATCATGCGCCGTCTTCTTGATGGCGAGAAGCTTGACTTCGAAGGCGAGTACTACCGAACCGACAGAGCCAAGCTCTACAGCCCGCCGATCGGTCGAGTGCCGATTTGGCTGGCAGCCGGTGGCCCCAAATCGGCGGCACTTGCCGCCCGGCTGGCGGACGGCATCATCACGAGCGTAAAACAACCCGAGGTCACCGTCGAGCGTGTGGTGGATCCGGCTGGTGCGGCGGCGGCTGCGGCAGGACGCCAGCCATTACCGATCATGGCATCAAGGTGGTCGGTACGAGCCGAAACTCAGGATGAGGCATGGCAGGCACTGTCAGCATGGCGGGGGCTACGGGCCCCAGGTCGACTCGAAGCCGTCGATCCTGCCGTATTGCGGGAACGGGCCGACTCAATGGATCGGGCCGAGATTCTGGCCATGTACTCGTTGGTGGCCAGCCCTCAGGACTATGTAGATGTATATACGCCGCTGA
>JASJHC010000184.1:0-4270 GCA_033791245.1 Acidimicrobiia bacterium
CATCGCTGGCGGCATTTCTTTGCAGTTGTCTTGGCCATCTTGATTGTTCAGGGCACGGTGGAACTTGTCAGCTACTTCGTCGGCCGTCCGCGGCCGTTTGTCGAGATCATCGGCAGTTGGAGCGGCCCGTCCCATCCGTCCGCCCCTGTTGCTGGGCTTGGGGTGACCCTGTCATCGATGGCCTATGCGCTCGTACCGAAAGGGAGATGGCGCCGCATCGCGCTCATCGTTTCGGGAGTCTTGGTCACGTTCCTGATCCTGGCCCAGCTTTATCTGGGGGTCGATCATCCGAGTGATGCCTTCACGTCTGCGATCTATGCCCTCGCAGTAACAGTTGTGCTCTTCCGTTGGTTCGCCCCCGAGCATGCCTTTCCGGTGACCTGGAAGCGTGGTGTCGCTGCCCACCTCGACGTAACTGGCGCCCGCGGCGAAGCGATAAAGCAAGCGGTCGGGGAGCAGCTTGGCCTCGAGGTCCTTGAGATCAAGCCATTTGGGCTGGAGGGATCTGGTGGCTCAACACCACTTCGCCTCAAGATCGCAGGCGATCCGGACCAGCACGTATTCGCCAAGCTATACAGCCATACCCACCTTCGTTCCGACCGCTGGTACAAAGTCGGGCGAACCATCCTGTATGGATCACTCGAAGACGAGGTGAGGTTCAGCTCGGTGCGCCGTCTTGTCGAGTACGATGATTACATCCAGCGGTTGATGAGCGCCGCCCATGTTCCCTGTGCTGAGCCGTATGGGATTGTCGAGTTGGCTCCCGAGCGGGAGTACTTGATGGTGAGCGAATTCCTCGAAGGCTCAGAAGAGCTCACCAACGCTGAAATCGACGACACCATCATCGACCACGCTCTCAGAGTCGTTCGTACGATGTGGGACGCCGGTTTGGCACATCGGGACATCAAGCCGGCCAATGTCATGTTGAATCAAGGCAGGGTTGTTCTCATTGATGTGGCGTTCGGCACGGTGCGGCCGAGTCCGTGGCGCCAGGCTGTAGACCTCGCCAACATGATGGTGATTCTTGCGTTGCGTACCAGCGCAGAACGTGTCTACGAACGAGCCTTGCTCCAATTCGCACCCCAGGACATTGCCGAGGCGTTTGCGGCGACGCGAAGCGTCACTTTGCCATCGCAATCCCGCAGCTCGCTGGCGCTGATCAAGAAGGAACAGGGTGTCGATCTGGTCGATGAATTCCGGCGGCTGGCACCTCCAACCGAACCCATTTCGATTCAGCGGTGGAGCTCTCGCCGATTGCGCCTTGCGGTTGGCGCGCTCCTGCTTGGGCTTTTCTCAATAGCGATGGCGATTTCAGAATTCACCGGGGGTGGGATCCTGTGATGCGACGCGGTCTTCTCGGGCTTGTGGCCATGACGTTGCTAGTCGGTGGTTGCAGCAATCTCGGGCTGGGCGAAGCTAGTTGTTTGCCTCCAGAGCGGGGCGTGTCAGCGGCAAACATCATGACCATTCAGGCTGTGCCCACCGCAAAATATACGCCGTGCCTCGACGAACTGAGGCTTGGCTGGGACACAGTCGAGTGGTTTGCCGAAGACGGTCGAGCCGGCATCAAGATCACGCGGTCGATCAGTCCATTCCTGACGGCAACAGTTACACCGTCGTGCGATGTGTCGGACGCCATCAGGGTCGACTCAGGGTTCCCCGACATCGAACGGTACGAGGCTATCGAGTCACAGGCTGCCGAGATCGGCATCACGATCGTCCCATCTGCCGAGCGGCCGCTGCTCTCGTCCCGGCTGCTGGTCGACAAGCTCGAAGGAACTGAGGTCGATAGCCGGCCGGTGATATTCACGATCGATGACAATGTGGACCACCAAGTCGGTGCGCGCGTTGACCAAGCTCTTCTCAAGAATGAGTATGTATGGGTGATTAGCGAGCTCGACGCTGAAGAGGGAACCGTCGAGCTGCGTAGCAATGACTCTGCACTCAACAACCAGGGCCGCGGTATCTCAACCACCGAGGCGCTTGAGTTGATTGACAATTCTATGCCGGATGTGTTCTATCGCGGCAACTGGTACTTCACGTTCGAGGGCGGGTGCATAACCTACGAGTTCAATGCGAAGGGGCGGCTCGCCGAAACCATCGCAACTGATGCCGAGGACGCCCTTGGCTTCTACCCCGCCTCAGTAGTAGTTGAGGTGGCGCGACGCCAGGGCATGGACTTCTGAGTCGCTTCTCCGCCTACAGCGCACCCTGGGACTCAAGTCGCTTGTAGGCGAGGTAGCCCGGAAGGATCGGGAACCAGAAAGTGCCGATCCGGAAAAGGAACACTGCTGGCACTGCGATTGACGTGTCCAGTCCGAAAGCGGTCAGTCCCGCGATGAGGGCGGCTTCAGCGGCGCCGATCCCGCCGGGTGTCGGGGCCACCTGGGCGAGGGCCGAGCCGGCCAAGTACACCGCAGTCACTGCCACAAAACCGATGCCGCCACCAAAGGCGGCAATGCTGTACCAGAGCGCGAACACATACGACATCGTGATTAGAAGCGACCCGCCGAATAGGAACAGGATCTTTAGTGGGTTGGTGGCGACGGTTGCGATTCCGGAGACTGACTTCTTGGCGATTGGCCAGATGCGCCGCAGCCACAGCTTGCGTCCCCACGGCAACAGCATCACACCACCGGCGACGGTCAGGACCGCGACCAATGCCATGAGTAAGGTCTCTCCAGAGGGAAGGGATATGACGTCGGTTGCAGACCGACCCGCCGTAGTCACGAAGATGACAAGCAACAAGACGTGGACAACGATCCCGGCGATGTTGTTGAGCCCAACACCGGCGATCGCAACGGTCGGCTCGATGCCACTCTTTTGGAGGTAGCGGATGTTGGCGGCGATTCCTCCCACTTTCGCCGGTGCGATGCGGTTGAAGAACGAGGCTGCCACCTGTGCCAGCGCTGTGGGTAGGAAGCGCAGCCGCTCCGGCATTGCTCCCATGAGGGCAATCGCGGCACCGGCGTATGTCAGCACCGAGAAGAGAAGGACGAGGGGGAACCATTGCCAGTCAGCGCCGATTACCTCACCAAAGTCCACCTCCGCAAGCTGCGGTATGAGGAAATAGAAGGCGAAACCGAGCATGACGGTGGTGAAGACAGCGCGGGAGCTGACCCGCTGCAGTTTCTCGAGTTCGAACTCTTCGAGTCCGGTGGCGTGTCTGACTTGTGCCTGCAGATCATCGAGGAGTCCTTTCTGCTTCTTCATTGCATTGCGGGTCGTCGAACTCAACGCAGTCGGCTGCAGCCGGGGGGCGGCTGCAGCAACTGCGTCTCGGCCCAGCTCGGCCACCGCAGTTGCGACGGTGCGTTCCGCACCAACGAGCAGTGCCAGCGTGGCCATCAGCTGTGCAACATCACCGTTGATATCCCCGTTCGATGCGGAGATCTCGGCAAAGGCAAAGTCAACCAGCCAAGGCTCGCCAGCGGAGGTCAGAAGAACGTTGGCAGGGCTCAGGTGACGGTGGGCAATCCGCGCCGCGTGCAATGTCCCTACTTGAGACCACGTTGCCCGCAGCACCTCATCTGTGATGAGATCCGGGCCTGTCTCGGCCAACGTGACCGCGTCGATCTGGTCGTAGGCAATCAGCATCGACCCGGCTGTCACGTCGGCGACCCTGAGCATCTGTGGTGTCCGCACCCCGGCAGCCGCGGCAGTCAGCGATAGCGCCGCCTCGTGCTCTACCTCACGGTGCAGCGAGGCAAGTGGTCTCTCGTCGCCGGAGCCTTTTAGCCGAAACATGCGGTACATACGGAACAGGATTTCGGCTGCTCGCTCCTCCGAAGTTCTGACCTTGACGAAGATCTGCCGCCCATCTCTGGTTCGGACAGTCAAGCGGCGTGGGCTGGTTTCGTCGTCCCCGGCCGCAGCCACCGTGGCCACGGCAAAGCCATGCTGGGATAGGGCTGCAGCTACTTCCTGGCCCTTGGGTTGTCGGTCAGGGGAGCCAAACACCAGCAGGGTTCCAGCCCCGATGGCATAGCTGAGAGCGACGATCAGGATTGCGTCGATCGGCACCAGAAGTCCGTCGATCAGCCGCACGGTCAAAAAGACCCATAAGACAATCCACGCCGAGTGACGCCAACGCCGATCGAGCCATGGCGTCAACGTGGAAAGAGCGGCGGCGAGCCCAGCGATGTAGACCATCGAGGGGAAACCATCGCCGGGTACACACGCATGTGATCCAAACACGGTTCCGATGGTCTCACCAGGCTCAGACACGATATCGCCAATGGCACCGGGGTCATCGGCACCTATGCCGGCG
>JASJHC010000185.1:0-5529 GCA_033791245.1 Acidimicrobiia bacterium
CCTCGATCCCACCAACCCCCAGGTTCTCACCTACATCCGCGAAGGTGAAGGTGAGACAATCCTCGTCGTCGCCAACCTGAGCCGCCATAGCCAGTTCGTCGAACTCGACCTCAGCGAATACTCGGGTCTTCATCTTGTTGAACTACTCGGACACACAGAGTTCCCAGCTGTTGGCGACCTGCCCTATCTGCTCACTCTGAGTCCGTATGGCTTCTATTGGTTCGCCATCGAAACGCCGGGCACCGACCGCGCCACAACCGACACACTGAGAGTCGAGGGCCAGATCGATGAGTTGTTCAGTAGCGACCACCCACTGGCTGAACGGCTTGCCCGCTTTGCCGAAAATCAGGTCTGGTATCAAGACCGCGGCCGCCGTCGTCTCAACTCGACAATCTTCGACGCGATACCGGTTGCGGGCAACGAAGGTGACGTCGCCGGTTGGTTGACGCTTGTTGACATCGAGTTTGTATCCGGCCACCCCCAGAGATACGTGATGCCGGTCAGTCTCCAGCTCGATGAGACCGTTGCCATCGCGGAGCAGGCAAGAGTCTCCGCCGTCGATGTTGATGGGACTGCCGGATACGTCATCGACGCCCTGTACGACCCACAGTTCTGCGATGCAATGCGCGCTACCGTCGGTGCGGGACGCGAAATGCTGGGCCGGACCGGGGCCGTCTGGAGCACCAGCGCAAGCACAGAGCCGGTAGCCACAGACGACCAGACGGTTCCCGTGCTCCAGCAAACGGCCCAGGGAGAGTCTTTCGTTCAGTTTGGCCCAGATTTGACTCTGAAGCTGTTCCGCAACATCGAGCCGGGTATCCACCCCGATCTGGAGCTGCGTCGCTACCTCACCGAACGCACCAGCTTCGAGAAACTGGCCCCGGTCTATGGAGGGATTGAGTATCACTCAGGGGATTCGTTCAGTCTGGGGCTCATGCAGCAGGACCTTGACCCGGAAATCACGGCGTGGACGCTATTTCGGGAGCTATGCCGCGCATTCCTGGACGAGGTCGCAGGGACAGAACCGATTCCGGTTGATGCTGGAGCCAGTTGGACGCACCAACACGACACGACCTCGCCACCATCGGTAGCACTCGATGCCGCTCTCAGCCATGCAACGTCCCTCGGAGTGATGACGGCCGAACTTCACAACGCGCTCTCGACCTATACCGAAGAGCCGGATCTCCGTCCCGATCCTGTGAATCAGCTGTACCAGCGGTCGCTGTATCAATCGATGCGAGCTGCGATAAGACAGAAAATGTCGGCGATTCGACGACTCACGCCGACTGCGCCCAACGCAGTGCAAGCCGACCTGAGCGAGCTACTGGCGGGTGAGCCGAAGATGCTGGCTCAGATAGATCTGATCCGGCAGGTTCCGATAAGCGGACAACGCACCCGAATCCACGGGAACTACCGGCTCGACGAATTGCGGATGATCGGCGACGAATTCTTTGTGCTGGACCTCAGCGGCGACCACACCAGAGCGATGAGCGAGCGCCGCCTCAAGGCACTACCGCTCCGTGACGTCGCGGAGATGCTCCGCTCGCTGGATTATGTGTCGCGGGTTGCCGCTCGCGACCATGAATCAAAGCACGCCGATGCGCATGCGACCTGGTGGTACCGGCGTCTTGGGGAACGATTCGTAGCTTCGTACCTGGAGGCATCGAGTGGTTCTCCCGCCCTGCCAACTGATCCAGAAACCATCGATGCAGTCCTCGCTGCCTTTCAGCTCACCAAGTCTCTACGCGAAGTGCATTGGGAATTGCTCAATCGTGTCGACTGGATACCGGTGGCGCTGCAGGGGGCGCTCCGCCAGATACGTACCTAAGCCTGGGCCTGGGCCCCCCGACGGGCGGTTACGAGGGTCTTGAGAACAAGTGCGACGTCTTGCTGTGAAGGGATCCGATACGCGGCAAGAGTTGGGCCGGGCCCGACCTTGATGCCCGCATCCCCGCTACCGAGCACCGCAAACGCATCCTCGTCTGTCGTGTCATCGCCCAAGAAGACGACTGCGGTCGCGTCTATTTTCTGACGAAACGCATCGAGAGCAGACCCCTTGTCAGCATCACCGAAGACACACTCGACGACCTTCTTGCCTGCGATCACCCTGGCTCCGGCGGTCTCCGCGATGGCCCGAGCCTGCAATGCTGACCGACCGCCGTGGGCGGCATTGCGGTAGTGGAAGGCTGCGCCAATCGGTTTGAGCTCGACCTCCGATCCCGGATATTGCTTCGATAGGGCCAGTAAGTCTGCCTGGAGGTCGCGCACACGATCAGTTGCCGCAGGCTTGACAGCGTCCCCAGTCGCCTCAGCACCGTGGGTTCCGATCATCGTAACCCCCGGCGGATTCCCGGTTAGGGCCACCAGGGTGTCGCGTGACCGACCGGAGATAGCAAGGGCGTACGTGTCCGGCAGTTGCCCCAGCCGAACCAGTGCAGCAAGGGCAGGTTGGTCGGGTACCGCGGCTGCAGGGTCATTGACAATCGGAGATAGGACCCCGTCGTAGTCGCTGGCAACTAACAGCACCGGTGTGGCGGCAATAGCTGCAAGCTTGCCCGCCAGCACGTCGTCGATCACAAAGCCTCCAGCATTGCCAGACAATCGCGCGCCCACTCGAACACAGTTTCCCGGCGCACCGTCCTCCGCAGCCGCTGCATGCGGGCCCGGACTTCGGATGGGTCCATCTCTGTAGCCATCCTCAGGGTCTGGGTGACTCCATCAACATCATGAGGATTGACGATCACCGCCGAACGAAGCTGCTCTGCCGCTCCTGCAAATTCGCTGAGCACGAGCACGCCAGGCCGATTGCGTCGGCATGCCACATATTCCTTTGCCACAAGATTCATTCCATCACGCAATGGCGTCACCAACATCACATCTGCCGCCACGTAGTATGCGACAAGATCCTCGAGCTCGAGGCTTCTGTATAGGTAGGACACCGGGGACCAACCCGGCTCGCCATAGTCGCCGTTGATCCGTCCGACCAGCTGCTCGATGTCAGATCGCAGTTCCGCATACGCGGGCACATTCTCTCTGCTGGGTACCGCGACTTGAACAAAGGCATACCGCCGCGGCTGGCCACGGTTCTGTTCCAACAATCCGGCGAACGACTTCAGGCGCAGATCGATCCCTTTGGTGTAATCGAGCCGATCGACGCCGAGGAAGATATGGTCGGCATCGCCGAGTTCGTGGCGAAGCTCTTGGGCTCTTCGCTGGACGCCTGGCGATCTGGCCAGCGTCTCGAAATGCGCCGTGTCAATGGCAATGGGAGCCCGCTGCAGCTTGATAGAACGACCTTGCCACTTCAGCTCTCGTCTTCCTATCGATTCAGCGCCGCCGAAACGCCGCGCCGCCCGTGCGAAGTTCTGCACGCTGGCTCGGGTCTGGAACGCCAACACGTCGGCACCGAGTAGACCCTCAATGATTTGGCGTCGCCATGGAAGACGGGCGAACAGCTCGATGGGTGGGAACGGTATGTGCAGATAGAAGCCGATGGTGATGTCGTCCCGGATCGCACGCAGCATCCCAGGGACCAGCTGCAACTGATAGTCCTGAACCCATGCGATGTCGTCGGGCGCAACCGACTCTGCCGCAATCTGTGCGTACCGCTGGTTCACCAGCTGATAGGGACGCCAGTGATGGCGGTGGAACTGTGGCGAGATCACGGCATCGTGGTAGAGGGGCCACAGCGTGCCGTTGCAGAATCCGTAGTAGAAACCATCGACCTCATCTTCGGACAAGGGGACGGGGCGCTGTTCTATCCCATCGTGCTCGAAAGGATCAGGGGCTTCGCCGGCATTGCCAGCCCATCCGACCCATGAACCGTTCACTTTTTGTAGCACAGGTTCTAGGGCCCGCACCAGTCCCCCGGGACTGGTTATCCATTGGTCACCGTCCCAAGAGACGGGAAGCCGGTTTGCCACCACAACGATACGACGTGTCACATGTCCTCCCCCAGCACCATAACGGACTAGCGCCGTCCCGGTCATATACCCACACGATTACTCTGCCGGTTCTGCGAAGGAGCGAAGCATGACCAACTCAGATGCGGCAGGGATGCCAGACGGCCGCGATGGGATCAACAGGATGGGTTGGATATCCCTCCCGTACTCATGTGTCGGCCTGGTTCGAAAGACCGGCCTTGGCAACAGCAAGACCATCTGGTCGTGGCTCATTCTGACTCCCTGGTCGTCCGACACGAAGCCCTGGATCGACGGCTCCGAGGTGGTCGCCGCTTCCACGAAGACAGAGGCCGAGGAACGAGACCAGGTGGTCGCCAAGATGCGGTTGGTCCTCGACGAACGCTACGGAGAAGCCGTTGGCAACAAGGCCGTCGACGACCTAATCCGCAAGCTCCAGGAAGAGGCCTAGAGCCCCCGGGGGCTGGCTCATGGAACCTTGGACCCTCGACCCGACCGTCGTACATCTCAATCATGGCTCTTTTGGGGCGTGCCCTCAGCCCGTTCTCGAGGTGCAGGACAAGTGGCGGGCCGAGATGGAGAGCAACCCGATCCTCTTCTTCATGAGGGACCTGCAACCGGCGCTTGACCAAGCACGGGAGGTGTTGGCCGGCTTTGTCGGGGCCGACCCTGCGGGCATGGTCTTTGTACCCAACGCAACCTATGGGATCAACTCTGTGCTCCGCTCTCTGGAGCCGTCACTCGGCCCGGGCGACGAGATTCTGATCACCGATCACACCTACAACGCATGCCGCAACGTGGCCGCAGTAACGGCGCTGCGATCGGGAGCCACGCTTGTTGAGGTCCCGGTACCTTTCCCTCTCGAATCGGCAGCCCAGTTCACCGAAGCCGTTCTGAGCCGGGTGAGCGAGGCGACGCGGGTGGTAATGATCGATGCGGTCACGTCTCCCACCGCTCTACTAGTACCGGTGGCTGAACTCATCGAGCAACTGGAGCCGGCGATCCCCGTCCTCGTCGACGCCGCCCATGCCCCTGGCATGATCCCACTGGAGCTCGACACCCTGGGTGCATCGTTTGTTGTGGGGAACTGTCACAAGTGGATGTGTGCGCCAAAGAGCTCCGGCTTTCTGTTCGTCAGGGAAGATCGCCGCGATGACCTCATCCCGGCAACGGTCAGCCACGGCTGGAACACCGAACCACCTGCCGGGGTCTCCCGGTTCCACAGCCTGTTCGATTGGACCGGTACCGATGATCCATCCGCACGGCTATCTGTACCTGCAGCCATATCGACGATGGCCAGCCTCCACGAGGGTGGTTGGGACGGGGTGATGGCCACCAACCGAGAGCTGGCACTCCAAGGACGAAAGATGATCTGTGATCGTCTCCGCATCGAGCTGCCCATACCGGAATCGATGATCGGCTCCATGGCGGCCATCCCGCTGCCGGGCGCCCGCGGCCCATCTCCGACGGGTGATCTCGATCCGATCACGGAGCGTCTTCGTGATGAGTGGCAGATCGAGGTACCGGTGTTCTCGTGGCGGGATTGGCCCACCCGCCTGCTCCGGCTGTCAGCGCAGCTGTACAACACCGAGGCCGACTACGAACGACT